>JAZKGO010000031.1:0-1917 GCA_040385875.1 Bacteroidota bacterium | reverse complement strand
TTTTGTGGAAGGGTTGGAATTGTATAAAACCCATTGCGCTAACTGCCACCAATTGAATGGAGCAGGCCTCGAGGGGCTTTATCCTCCTATTTCAGGGCAGTTTTTATCAAACAATAAGCTTAAGGTAATTTGTTTGATTCAGTATGGCAATAATGATACATTACTTATAGACGGTAAAAAGTATTCACAAGCGATGCCAGCCAATCAGAATTTACAAAAACTGGATATTGCTGAAATAACTACTTATATCTATAATAAATGGGGAAATGAAACCGTAATTACAGATATTGCCGAGGTTGAAAAAGCATTGGAAACTTGTAAGAATTAGTTGGGTTTTACTCTTTTACATTCAGCAGCCCACTCGAACTCCCCAAAGAATATTGCGTAAAATCTTGATTGGCTTGCATGCCCATACCATGTAATACTTGTGTGGGTGTGGTCAAATCCACTGGTTTGTGGGTATAAATTATTTTCTTATCTGGCGCCCAAATCAACTCAGTGGTGGTCAGATTTTGATTTTTTAGCTTATCGATAATCAAAATATTTCCCATCAATTTATAATGGTTTTCACTTTTGAAATATCTGCCAGAGTCAGACCGAATAGTGGTGGATTCCATTCCATTTGGATCATAAAAAAACAATCGTACCTCTTTTGGATATACTTTGTCTTGATTTTGCAAATCCAATTCAAGAGCAGTTTTCATTTTCACAATTACTCGTGCTGAATCTCCATAATTAAGCTCAATATTCTCCACTTCCAAAGTTGGTCCTGTATAATTTACTTCCTTCTCGACAGCTTTCTCCTGGCAGGCAAAAATGATTAAGGAAGCAAAAAAAACGAAGAAAGTAGGTGTGATTTTGAATTTCATTTCAGAAAATGATTATCCATTGAATAGAAAATCAATATTTAATCAATTTTTTGTTTTACAAACCAAATATCATTCAAAGCAAATCCGATTGAAATTTTATTGTAATTTTCTAAAATACCTCCATCAGCTTTTGTTCCTCTCCGCCCAGCAATATAGGCAAGATTTATAAAGGAACTATTCCTTAATGGCAGCCCTATACCAAAAGATATGTTTTGATCCTTGAGTTGCTCATTTGTTTTAATATGGCTATATGGGGAGGTGCCAAAGTTAAACCCCATACGATATACGGCTCTTTTCAAGAATTTTGTAGAGGTAAAATTAGGAAAATATTCCCCACCTACTGCAAAAGTATAAGTATCCTTCAAGCCTTCATTCGTTCCTACCAAGTTTTTGAATTGCGAATTTTTGGCAATTGCAAAATCAGCAAAAACTGAATACTTAGTGGAGTTTTCATAACTAATACCGAAGCGATAATCAACTGGCATTTGTATTTTTGTTTTTAAAATACTATTGGCAATGGTATCACCAAGTGTGGTGGGTGTGCCATCATTGGTAAATGTTTGAGTGGTTCTTACCCTTTCGCCATTTATTTTTTTAGAGGGCTCAATAGCAAAGCCAATGTTCAAATATCTATCCTTTTTTAATTTATGATGCCATGCAGCACCTAATCGATAATATAGGCCATTATAGTTTTGTTGGTCAATAAAGTTTACGCTGTAAAACTGGGCATCATTTTGAATTTGCGAATCAGAAGTTCTCTTGATTTGACCAAATAAAATGGACGATTCGATTCCAAAGTACAACTCTTTTATTTCGAAAGCATTATTCCATGATAGTTTATTAATACCACCTTTTGCATTGAAATGAGTAATGAATTTTGTTGTATCCCCAGGTACAGATTGTTCTAACGACTTGATTGACAGGTTAGTATAGCTATACGGTTGTATAGCGATGCCCATACTCCAATGCTTTTTAACAGGAAAAGAAAGGTTCACATAGTTCAAATTCATGGCAAATGAATGTTGGCTTTCTGTATTGGTTTTGAGCC
>JAZKGO010000030.1:0-12170 GCA_040385875.1 Bacteroidota bacterium | reverse complement strand
ACTACATATCCCCCAGTCCAATTTCCAATATTTCAAACTCCACTTTTCCTGCTGGTACGGTAATTTCTGCTTTTTCGCCCACTTTTTTGCCCAAAAGCCCTTTGCCGATTGGAGAGGAAACTGATATTTTCATCAAAGCCAAGTTGGCTTCTTCCTCTGAAACCAAAGTATATTGTAGAGTAGCATTATTTTTCAAATTCTTGATTTTCACTTTAGTCATTACCGAAACGGATGATGTGTCAATGGCGGTTTCATCCAACACACGAGCGTTGGAAACTACCTCCTCCAATTTCGAAATTTTTAACTCCAAAAGACCTTGAGCATCCTTTGCCGCATCGTATTCGGCATTTTCACTCAAATCTCCTTTATCACGAGCCTCGGCTATTTGGGCAGCCATTGCAGTTCGCCCTTTTGTTTTCAAATCGTTGAGCTCATTTCTTAATTTATCGAAACCCTCTTGAGTGTAATATGATAATTTTGACATAATTTATGTTTTTTGCTTGGACAATCTTGAAAAACTAAAACCTATATAAACAAAAAAAACGGTGTTCCGACCGTTCTACTTTTAATAATGTAGCGTTTCAGAACTATTAATTCCCCCAATTTGAGGTCGTTTTCGTGATTTTTAGTTTTCTAATCATCTTATAATTTTAGTTTGCAAAGTTAGTTGTTTTTTCTATATTTTTAAAATATCTCTTTTTGTTTCAATAAATAAACAATCATTTTTATCGGATTATTAATTTTAATGAAAGTATTTGACTAAAATTTGAAAATTATACAACCCAATCAAAATTGTTAAAAAAGTGATTGATAAAAATATTTAGAATAAAGATCTATTTAGGCTAATTTTACAATTCAAAAATCAAATAATTGATGCGAATAATTTTTATGGGGACGCCAGATTTTGCGGTGGCAAGTTTGGCCAAATTGGTGGAAAGTGGTGCAAATATTGTGGCAGTAGTTACTTCTATGGATAAGCCATCTGGTAGAGGATTGGCAATCAATGAGTCAGCCGTAAAAAAATATGCAGTTTCAAAAAATATCCCTGTTTTGCAACCTGAAAAATTAAAGTCGCCTGAATTTTTGGAGGAACTTAAAAGCTATAAGGCTGATTTTCAAATAGTTGTAGCCTTTAGAATGTTACCCGAAATAGTTTGGAACATGCCACCAAAAGGTACTTTTAATCTCCACGGATCACTTTTACCACAATATCGAGGAGCAGCACCTATCAACTGGGCTATTATTAATGGAGAAAAAGAGACTGGAGTGACTACCTTTTTTTTACAACATGAAATCGATACTGGGTCCATTATTTTTCAAGAAAAAACAGCCATTGGGCCTGACGAAACCGTGGGTGATTTGTACGAAAGGTTGATGCATATGGGAGCTGATTTGGTGTTGAAAACTGTAAAAGCAATTGAGGCAAATAACTATCCACAAACTCCTCAGAATCAGGATATTGAAATCAATCATGCCCCCAAAATATTTAAGGAGACCTGTGAGATTGATTGGGCAAAATCTGCCTCTGCGATACATAATTTTATTCGTGGCCTATCGCCCTACCCTACTGCTTGGACCAGTTTTGGAGGTAAAATCTGCAAAATATATAAAACACACATAGTAGAAAGTGAGGCATTTGACATTACTGAAATCGGAAACTACTCTTTTGATAAAAAAAGTCTGATTTTCAAAACTGGAGAAGGCTTTTTGTCCGTGGACGAGCTTCAGCAAGAAGGCAAAAAAAGGATGGGCGTTGAAGAATTTCTGAGAGGTTTCAGAGGCTAATCTTAATTTATCAAAAATGTCTTTTTGAAAAATTAAGCATAAACAAATTCTCCAAATTTGCTTTTAATAGTCAATTTATTGGTTTTTGATACCTGAACTTTGCCAATTTTTCTTGCCACTATGCCAAATGATTCAGAGATTTTTATTACCTTATCTGCCTCACTTTCAGGTAGATAGATTTCCATTCTATGTCCCATATTGAACACCTTATACATTTCTTGTAAGCTGGTACCACTTTGATCGTGTATGAGTTTAAATAGTGGAGGCAATTCAAAAAGGTTGTCTTTGATTATGTGTACTTTATCAACGAAATGCATCACTTTTGTTTGGGCACCACCCGAGCAATGTACCATTCCATGAATTTTAGAATTGTCAATTTCATTCAAAATGGACTTAATCACAGGTGCATAGGTACGGGTAGGTGAAAGTATCAATTGACCCACATTAAGAGTGGTTCCAGCCACTTCATCCAACAAATTACATTTACCACTATAAATTAAGCTTTCAGGAACGGCAGCATCGAAGCTTTCAGGATATTTGAATGCATAATTTTTGGCCAAAACATCATGCCTAGCTGAGGTAAGTCCGTTGGAGCCCATTCCCCCATTATAGGATTTTTCATAAGTAGCTTGGCCTGAGGAAGCTAGGCCCACTATCACATCTCCATGGCGAATGGTATGGTTTGAAATAACATCGGCACGCTTCATTCGAGCGGTAACGGTACTATCCACAATAATGGTTCTTACCAAATCACCTACATCGGCTGTTTCACCGCCTGTGGAATAGATTCCAATCCCATTGTCCCTAAGCATCTGCAATATTTCTTCTGTTCCGTTGATTATCTCAGCAATGATTTCACCAGGAATCAAGTTTTTATTTCTACCTATTGTGCTGGAAATGAGCATATTATCAATAGCTCCAACACAAATCAAGTCATCCGTATTCATCACTACCGCATCCTGAGCGATGCCTCTCCAAACCGATTTATCGCCCGTCTCTTTCCAATACAAATAGGCCAGACTTGATTTTGTACCCGCCCCATCCGCATGCATAATATTACAAAAATCGGCATCGCCTCCTAAGATATCAGGCACAATTTTGCAAAAAGCTTTAGGGAATAAACCTTTGTCTATTTTTGAAATTGCATTATGTACATCTTCTTTGGCAGCAGAAACGCCCCTTTGCATGTAACGGTCAGTCATTTGGATTCTTGATTTTTGATTTACGCTTTTAGATTTCTTCTCTAGTCGAAAATCACTTTTTTTTACAAAGGTAGCCAATCCATTTTTTATTTTTATTTCTGATAGAAGAAATCCAAAGGATTCGGATATTTAAATTGATAGTTAGTTTCAGAAATCAATTTTTCAGGGCTAATTATTTTGTATGGAATTGGCAACTCTGGCTCAATAAAAATAGGTAAGTCAAGGTTCAAATCCATACAGTTCTTTTCAATAATTTCTTTTCTTGATGGGTGTATTGGCGAACAAACGTTGAAGGTTTCGTTCCAAATATTATTTTCTATAATGTTATATATCAATAATATAGCGTCATCTCTATGAATATAATTTACGCCTGATGCCCAATTTTCCAATGGCTTACCAGCGTAATATTTAGCTGGAAAGCGATCATAACCCATAAGGCCACCTGCTCTTAAAATAGTTATCTTTTCAAAGGTATTCTTTAACAAATTTTCCACTTTTATCAAAATATGATTTTCATCGACAGAAGACTCTTCCGTAACAGTTTGGCAATTGTCTGGGTATACAGAAGTCGAGGAAATAAAAATTATTTTGGGTAAAATGTCGCCCTGAGGTACGGAGTTCACTGAGAATTTTGCTTTTATTCCAGCTATAAGATTTTCCATTTGCTTATAATGAAACTCGGCACCATTTTTGGCAACTCTCGGGGGGATGTTGATGATTATCACTTCACTATCAACCAATTCATCAAAATTTTCACAATCAATTTCAGGGCTTAGGCTCAATAAAAAGGGCTCGATTCCAGCTTTTTCTAATTCAATAATTTTACTGACTCTTGTAATTGAGCCTCTTATCTTATAACCTTTAAAAGCCAAATATTCGCCCAATGGCAAGCCCAGCCAACCACATCCAATTATTGAAACTCTCATTTAACTTATTAATTTTTAGATTCTGATTTTTACAATCCCTTGGGTATAAATTGAAATCGCTTTGCCTAATATTTGTTGAATTGTATCAAAAGGGATGTCCTGATTGGAGTCAATAAGTAGTATTTTCATTCTAGATCTGTCCTCTTGGAGTAGATTTGAATCTTCAATTAATTTGCCTTCCACAAAACCAATATAGGGTTTTTTATATTTTTTACTTCTCCTCAAATAACAAAACATTTTGCCTTTGTAACAAAAAAAGGGCATTCCGTATTTCCAAGCGGAGGTAATTAGAGGGTCGTAATTTAAAATGATATTCTTTAGTGCTAAGAAGCACTCATTCGTTTCCTCGTCATTTTGCAAGAAAAAATTATCGAATTCTCTCATCAACAGTTTCCACTATTTCAAACCAAAAACTTTGAACTCAGTACGTCTGTTTTGTTGATGCTCTTCTTCAGTACATACCACTCCATCGGCACATTGGTTTACCAACTGGCTTTCGCCATAACCTTTCGCACGAAGGCGAGCGGGATCTATCCCTTTGGCAATAATGTATTTGATGGCCGCATCGGCACGGCGTTGAGACAGGCTTTGATTGTATTCGGCACTTGAGCGGCTATCGGTATGAGAGCCCAATTCAATTTTTACAGTTGGATTGTCCTCTAATGCTTGTACTACCTTATCCAATTCAGGAGCAGCATCCATACGAATATTAGACTTGTCAAGGTCATAAAAAATAGGGTTGATTGAAAACACATTGTTTACCACTAAATTTAAAGCTGGCTTTTCTAATACTGTAGAAACATAAAAAGTAGTATCCGTTTCTAACTTAATCAATTGGTCCTGAGGGATTTCCTTACCCACCATATTAAAAGGAATACGTTTAGTGAAATAACCAGGTCGCTCCACCAAAATAGAATATTCGGCCTCCGTTTCTAATGAAAAAGTGCCAAATTTACCGTCTTCGATAGTAATTGCTTCCGCTGATTGTAAGTTGGTGTTCAAATCAATCAATCTGATTTTAGCTGAATCTAACGGTATTCCTTCCTTATTTGTAATATTGCCAGCAAGAAAATAACGGACGATTTTAGGAACCGTCGGTACAGAAGGGTCTGTTTTTTTAGGCTCTTCTGTTTTGGCAATAACGGGTGGCTCCACTACGGGGTCGGGGCTTGTATCTTCAAAATAATAGATATCATCATCACCTTGGCCACCCTCTCGATTAGAAGAAAAATATCCTTTTTTATTTTCAGAATTGGTCAGAGCAAAATCATCAAAACGGCTGTTCATGGGAGTGCCGAGGTTATCTACTTCTATTTTGCCATCCCTCCTGGTAGCCACAAAAAGGTCTAAACCTCCATAACCTGGGTGGCCATCGGAGGCGAAAAACAATCTTCCATCTTTGGCGGCAAAAGGAAACATTTCGTCGCCAGGGGTATTGATGCTACGACCCATATTTTGGGGAGTTCCAAATCTGCCTGATGCGTCCATATTTACTCGATAAATATCAATACCACCTAAACCACCCTCACGATTTGAGGCAAAATATAGGGTGCGGCCATCTGATGAAAAAGCGGGAGAGCTATCCCAGGCAGCCGAATCTGAAATACTAATCAGCTGAGGAACAGACCATTGACTACTTGCATCTTTGGTACTTGCATATAAATCAACATCGGCAGCACCTTTTTTACTTCCATTATTTCCTCGTGCAAAAACCAATACGTTGCCCTCTTTATTAAAAGTAGCAGTACCTTCATTTACGGCTTCATCAAACAAGTTTTTACTAAAAAGCTCTACTTTACTTGATTGCTGATTGGTCAGCAATTTAGATTTATATAATCCCAAAAAAGGCAAATTATTTGATTTGTAAATATCCTCCTTTTTGGAGGCAGTGAATATCAATTCACCATTATAAACAATTGGGCTGAATTCAGATCCATTGGTATTCAACCCTTCGATGGGTTTTACTTCATAAAACGACTTTACTAATTTTAAGCTATCAATTTTTGATAAATTATTGAGTTCTTTTTTGGCATAGATAACGTTAGAAGCATTGAGAGAGTCTCCTTTTAAATAACTCTCTAAAAGCTGTTTCGCAGCAGTATAATCACCATTAATTTTTTTGTTATAAGCCATTCTGAAAGGCAATTCTGGCTCTTTCAAACCAGCATTGGCCGCTTTTTCATAATATTCTTGTGACTTCAACGGTCGGTTTGAAAGGCGGTAACTTTCAGCAATGGCGTACAAAGTTTTAGGAGAGTTGGCTGATGATGAGGATAAGTATTCTTTGATAGCCAGTTCATATTCTCCCTTTTCAAAGTACTTGTCCCCACCCGATAATGATGATTTTGAACTGGTACAAGAATTGAAAACTGAAGGAATTATTAGAATGAAAAGCAGGTAATATAATTTCATTTTGGACATTGCTGACAAAAAATTGTAATAAAAAAAGGCGAATATTCCCTTTTGGTTAAATTTAGTATTTAATTCATAAATATAACCGATTTTCATCTGATTTTATTTTACCTTTGCGGGCTATTCTTTTAAATATTAGTGCTTTGTGGGTATTTCTCAGATATCATCATCCATTTATTCATTATTATTTATAGTTAGAAATTTACAGCAGTGATGTTGAAAACATAATAAAAAGATGACGAAGAACAATTTCAAATCAAATAGAGGCAGTGAAAAAAGGCCTCGAAAAACTACAGGCACTAGCCCAGATAGATCCACAAGACCAACTTCCAGTTCAGAGAAGCGATACAGCTATCGAGAAAACCCAAAAACTTTTAATAAAGCCGATGAAAATTTTGGTTCAAAAAGCCCAAATCCAAGGCCTCACGTGAGTAAGTTTGATCCGAACGATAGATATGGAAATAAAAAAATAGGAGATAATACAGGTCCAAGAAAATTTGAGGGTGATAAACCTAGATTCGAAGGAGGAGCAAGACCCGAAAGAAGAAACTTTGACGAGCGACCTCCAAGAAAATTTGATGGGGATAAACCTAGATTCGAAGGCGGAGCAAGACCTGAAAGAAGAAATTTTGACGAGCGACCTCCAAGAAAATTTGATGGGGATAAACCTCGATTCGAAGGCGGAGCAAGACCCGAAAGGAGAAACTTTGACGAACGACCTCCGAGAAAATTCGACAGCGATAAGCCTAGATTCGAAGGGGGGGCAAGACCTGAAAGAAGAAACTTTGACGAGCGACCACCGAGAAAATTTGAGGGGGATAAGCCTAAATTTGACCAGCCAACCGAACGCCCAGCTGGTAAATTTGATAATGATAAATCACGTTTTGCCAAAACACCCGGCCGAGCACCAAAATCATTTGGAGATGCACCTCGCAAGCCATTAGGCCCAAAAAGATTTGAGGGGCCGTATCAAAAAAACTTAAATAACGACAGTGGTGGTGCCGACCGATCCAACCGACGAGATAGCTATCGAAGTGATGGCCGCCATTTCGATTATGAATCAAGATTAAAAGAAACCATTGAAGAAAAAAATGGCACTATTCGTCTGAATAGATTTATTGCCAACTCAGGGATATGTTCAAGACGTGATGCCGATGAGTTGATTGAAGCAGGTCAAATATCAGTAAATGGGGAGGTTATCACCGAAATGGGCCATCAAGTAAAACCAACTGATGCCATCAAATATGGCAATAAATTGCTCACCCGTGAGAAAATGGTTTATCTTTTATTGAACAAACCAAAAGATTATATTACCACCACGGAAGACCCTCAGGAACGCAAAACCGTAATGAATTTGATTGAAGGAGCTTGTAAAGAGCGAATCTATCCTGTGGGTCGTTTGGATAGAAATACCACCGGATTGATACTTTTCACGAACGACGGAGAGCTGGCAAGTAAGCTTACTCATCCTTCAAATAATGTTGAGAAAATGTATCAGGTTGAAATAGATAAAGAATTAACTGAAGAGCATTATCAGCAGATTTTGAAAGGTATTACGCTTGAAGATGGTGAGATAAAAGCAGATAGTTTAGGAATTGTAACACCAGACGGCATGGTTATCGGCATACAGATTCACTCAGGTCGCAATCACATCGTTCGTAGAATTTTTGCTCATTTGGGTTATGAAGTTCTCAAGCTTGACCGTACGGTTTTCGCCGGTTTAAATAAAAAAGATTTGCCTCGAAGCAAATACAGATTTCTCTCAGAAAAGGAGGTAATTAAGTTGAAGTATTTGTCTTAGAAAAATAAAATAAGCGTAAAAAAAGCCATCGATTGATGGCTTTTTTTGTGAAAAACAAAAATATTCAAACTAGAAAGTAGATATTTACGTAGGTGTTAGAGACTCGGCTTATGAATGGTTAAACCTTTATATATTCACTATTGAAATCCATACTAATTTTCCTCACAACTACGCTCATAAGTTATTTGGCCACTATTCCACCTGGTCCTTTGAGCCTTTTTGTAGTACATACCACTCTTCAAAAAAACATCAAAATTGCTATTTGGGTAGCTACAGGAGGCGTGATTTGTGAAATTTTTTATGCCTTTTTTGCCTCATTTGGTGTGGGCCTTTTTATCAAAAACCCAGAAGTAGTCTATTGGCTGCAAAGAGCAATTATTTTTCTTTTGATTTCAGTGGGAGTCTATACTTTTTTTCAAAATTCTGAAAAAATAGCCTATGAAAAAGTCAGCCTCAACGGTCGGCTCATTTCATTTTTAAAAGGGGTTTCACTTTCATTGTTTAACCCCGCCTTGCTTCCTTTTTGGCTAGTCGTTTTGGTGGCCTACCAAAATTATTCTTTCTTGACTATCAACACTTTTCAAGAAAAAACAGCTATGGTTTTAGGAGCGGGAACTGGCACTTTTCTATTGGTTTTTACCTATGCAATGATTGCAGACAAAAAAAGAGAGATTGTATTTAAATACCTGACTGACAATAGATTGAATAAATTAATCGGCCTAATAT
This sequence comes from Bacteroidota bacterium, assembly GCA_040385875.1. GTDB lineage: Bacteria > Bacteroidota > Bacteroidia > Cytophagales > Spirosomataceae > JANMZR01. Next base: position 3,318 of record JAZKGO010000030.1, on the reverse strand, counting down.
TTATTGGGTTGGCTCTGCTTCAAATATTGAATTTACTTTTCTGAAATATTATAACTTGGCTAGATCAAAAACTTTGATTTCAGTTCTATCATAGTCTATCAAACCTTCATTTTTAAAGTCGTTGAATAGGGTGGTAACGGTTTGGCGTGTGCTACAAATAAGCCCTGCGATGTCATTATGAGTTAGATAATTCTTAATCAACACATTTTGCTTTTGTCCGTTTCCTTCCTTCAATGCCCAATCTTTTAAAAATAGTCCGAACCGAGTTTTCACGTCTTTGAACATTAAATTGCTGTAGCTATTGCTTATTCTTTTGATTTTAAAACCCACTAATTTGGTATATCTGATGGCTAAATTTGGGTTTTTCTTTAATATTTCTTCTAATTCATTTACTCGAAAACTGCACACCACCACTTTTTCAGATATGGCAATAGCATATTCATCCTGATTGGGATCCAATGTTTCATCAAAAGTATATTGACCAAATAAATCACCAGCGCTCAACAATTCTTTTACTGTTTCTTTGCCGTCAGCATCTACTTGAACTATTTTCAATGTACCTTTTTTGATCGTATAAACCCTTTGCTCAGAATCATGCGAAAAATAAACTATCTCATTTTTTTTTACAGTTTTGAAACTCGGAATTAAACATAGCGCTCTATTTTCCTCTTTTGTAAGTATCGAAAACAGCTGATGATCATGCAAATACCAATATTTTATATCTTCTAACATCTTATAAAAATAAATAAAATTTGGCAATTAAATTGCTTTTTCTGATGTAGGCAACAACCAAACAGCATATAAAAGTAACAACTGCCAAGAGGAACAATAAGCCACCATCACCATTGCTTTCGATACCCAGTACCGTCAGATGCGATAAAATGGCTCCGCCCATGATTCCCAAACCTAATAAGGATCCCAGCCAGGCTGTTTTTTTAGTTAATAGCAAAATTACGGTAATGAGTTCCATTACTCCAGCTGCATATCTGCCAAATGGTTCCACACCTAATTTAGTAAATAAGGCTACACTTTCGGCCGCACCAGAAAATTTAAAAAAGAGCGTTTGAGCCAAAATGATTGAAGCGATTATTTGGGCAGTCCATGCGATTTGTTCGAGGTATTTTTTCATTGTTTTAGTGTTTAAATTTTGGGTAATTATTTGATATATTTTTCCCAATTAGACTCCGCTTTAGCTTTCAGATTTTTTTCGTCTTTATTCCAATCGTTAAGAGTATTGCTGAAAAAAGTGTGAAAAAAAAGATACAATTTACCATTAACTATTTTGTATGTTTCAGGGTCCACCTCTACTTTTTCGCCTTTTGACCCCATCGCATAAGCACACCAACCCCCAAATTGTGGTTCATATTTTTCAGGCGTTTTTTTGAAAGCATTTTGATTTTCGGTATTTGAAAACTGATACTTGATTCCTTCATACACAAAAGTTAATTCCTTTTTGCCTTTTAAAGGTCTTTTTAAGAAATAAGAAACTGGGTCGTAGCCACTTATTGCTACTCCGTTTTCAATTAAAAACTGCTTTTTTCGACCATTCTGATCCTGGGAAAGCAGTTTTGAACAAAATGATAAGAAGATGAATAGGACAGTGATCAACCTCATTGTAGGATATTTTTTAGAATCGGTAGTCATTTATTTAAAGTTTCGATACAAAATTCGGCAAATTATCAAAAATAGACTGTCGGCAAGATTACCAATTAAAATAATTGTGATTTTTAGCTATTTTTAATACATTTAAAGGATACAATCGAATATAAATGAAGGGAAAAATCCTAATAAATCTCTATGAGATTATCAATGAGCGAATTACCAATGCAAAAATAGCGATGGAAAGAGCGCAGGAAAGTGCTAATAGTGAGGGAAAAAGTAGTGCTGGCGATAAATACGAAACCTCCCGAGCAATGGGACAAATTGATAGGGATATGTACGCCCGCCAGCTCGATAATGCTCAAAATGAAAAAGCTATTTTGGATAAAATAGATCTCACAAAACCTTCAATATCAATTGGTTTGGGTAGTTTGGCACACACTTCTGCGGGATATTTCTTCCTTTCCATCAGTGCAGGGAAAATCGAAATTGAGGGGCAAATGGTTATGGCAGTTTCACCAAATTCTCCGATTGGCATCATTTTGAAAGGTAAAAAAGTAGGGGATGGGTTTATATTTCTCGGTAAAGAACAACTGATAATTTCTATAATTTGATTCGATAACGGTAGGAACACGTCTCGTGGCAATTTCTGGGAAAAACCTTTTCACCAATGTAGGAACACGCCTCAAGGTAATTTCTTGGAAAAACATCTTCACTAATGTAGGAACACGCCTCGAGGTAATTTCTTGGAAAAGCATCTTCACTAATGTAGGAACACGCCTCGAGGTAATTTCTTGGAAAAACATTTTCATTAATGTAGGAACACGCCTCGAGGCAATTTCTGCGAAAAACATTTTCATTAATGTTGGAACACGCCTCGAGGCGTGTTCCAACCAATTAATCCCTATTTGACTAAAAAATCTCGAGGCATTTTCCTACCAATTAATCCACATTTGATTGAATAGCCTCGAGGCGTGTTCCTAACAATATTTTTCTTGGTTTCTATAATTTTTCTTGAAATTACGGTTCTCTTTATCATTTTCCCAGCTTGCAACATTATTTTGAATATACCTTTTTATTCGATAATATTCTCGTTCATTTCTAATAATACGATCATGAAATCTTGCTTGCCATGAAAATTCTACATTATTTTCATTACACCACAAAGTAATACCTCCTTTTAAATGATTACAAAACGACGAAATTGATTTTTTTGCTAAAGGGCTAAGGCCATTGATAGCTTCAATTTTTTGTTTAGTATTTTTTATTGTGATTATTAAATGAAGATGATTTGGCATAATAACATATTTGTCAATATTCAAATAGTCAATTTTAGCTTTTACCAATTGAAAATTAAACTCAATATATTTACCAATTTCAGATAAATTCATTGCATTCTCGATTATTTGTCCAAAATATTCCTCACGATTTTTAGTATTAAGTGTGATGAAATAAGAACCTTTTTGTGAATAGTCATGGCCCGTTAGCCGATATTGTTTGGCTTCTTTGTACGACATAATAATTCTAAAATATGGTGAATAATTCAATAGTTGTTAATTCATTAATTAGTAGGAACACGCCTCGAGGCGTGTTCCTACTAATTAATTCTTATTTGACTGTATAACCTCGAGGCGTGTTTATCTAGTGGTCGCAGGAAAAATATTAAAACGGCAACCCGTCATTAGCCTCAACAGCAACTTCTTGGCTTTCAGATTGTGT
>JAZKGO010000029.1:0-1742 GCA_040385875.1 Bacteroidota bacterium | reverse complement strand
AGGTCAAAAAGATAGTGATTGGTACGCCCGCCAGGCCAAGGCTCAGCATGCTCAGTTGCCAATGGATTGGGATTAGCCGTCATACCAAGTTTTTGATTATACCAATTGGCATATCTATCCCTCCCATCAGGATTGATACAGGGGTCAATTATTATCACAGAATTTGACAATATTTGGTCATTCTCTCCATTATTATTTTTTAGTAATCTATAAAGTACTTCCATGCTTGCTTCCATCGAAACTGCTTCATTGCCATGCACATTGTAACTAAGCCATGCGATTGCAGGTTGTTTTTGATTTGGAGTTCCATCCATCAATCCAATAGATTTCAAATTATTTTCCCGTATACTTTCTAACTGACTCATGTTTTGAACAGAAGAAATGGCGACTACAAATAATTTTCTACCCTCAGTAGTTTTGCCATATTCAATAATTTTGGCTTTTGAGTTATTGCTTGCCACTAAATAATTCACATATTCCACCATTTGGTGATGTCTATGAAACTTGCTGCCCAATTCATAGCCAAAATATTCAGAAGGCGATTTGATTTGGCTAAATGCCATACTATTGATTAACAAACAAAATACAAGGGTACTTTTAGCGATATGTTTTTTTAGTACAAAAGGCATAAGAAAATGTTGGGGAGCAATTGATGAAGACTAGAACCAGTTTTTAAAATGTATTGCAAGATAGCTAAAACAGATTAAAAACGGAAAAGCTAAGGAAATTGAGAGGCTTTTTTTATAGACAAAACACAGTCCTATTTTTTTACTTAAGAAAATTAAACCAAATAGTAAAGGGCTTAATCATTGCTGTAAATATCGATAGATCTTCTGTTTTTTCCATTAAACCAGTACTAGGAAATTCATCTTGCTGTGGATGATAATAAGTACCAAAAAGAATATCAATAACCGGGAAGAATTGAGCAAAATTTTTCCCTTGATGTTGGGCTAGATTTGAATGGTGGATACGATGTACTTGTGGCCCGCATAATATTCGTGTAAAAAAGCCTAGACGTATCTTTAAATTAGCATGAGTAAAAAATAACCAAGCTGTTAACAATAGAGAAAATATTTTAATCCCTCTTGAATCGAGCCCGACGATAAAGCTAATTGGAATACTAATTAATAGAGCCTGTATGGGCCGTTCAAGCCAGTAGGTACGCATACTTGTAGTGACATTGAGCTCATTATCTGAATGGTGTAGTTCATGGATTACCCATAAGTATTTAAAGCGATGTTGGGCTCTATGATACCAGTAAAAAATAAAATCAGTAATAAAAATATACAACAATGCCATTAAAATGGAATGAATAATACCCTTATCTACTAATTGCCTTGGTTGAAATGGAATAATAGAATTGATTAAGCCAACAAGCACTGCTCCACTTAAAATAAGAATTATGGTAAAAAAAATATTGAATAGCTTATTTGATAATGAATGCTTTTTCTCAATGGGAAATTGCATTTCAAAAAAACCGAAGATTAAATAAAGACAAAAAAGAAGTATAAACCGATCCTGCATTAGAGCTAAGATAATATCCCAAGCCTATCAATATGAAACAAAAATTGTATTGCCAATTAAAGTTACAAACTTTGTTTCATGCAAAAAAATGAAGATTTATTGGGAAAGCAAAAAGCCTTGATAATGTAGATTACCAAGGCTTTAGCAAGCAAAAACTACTTTCGTAGTCCGTACGGGAATCGAACCCGTGTTTCATCCGTGAAAGGGACGTGTCCTAA
>JAZKGO010000028.1:0-4013 GCA_040385875.1 Bacteroidota bacterium | reverse complement strand
GGTAACAATGCCAGAGGTGGGTACATCTCCAATATCTTCGCCAGTCAAATACTCTGCTATATAGGATATATTGGGATTATGTCCCACTAAAATCGCTTCATTAGAAGCCGAGTCTATTCCATTTATTATTTTGAGGTATTCCTGTAAGCTACCGTCGTAAAGGTCATCAAAATATTGTACTTTTTCAGAATCAAATTTTAATTGATCGGCAAATATTTCGGCTGTACGGGTAGTTCTTTCGGCTGGGCTGGCAATTATTGCATCAGGTTTGGCTCCTTTATCTCCTAAATTTCTAGCCATTCTGGCAGCATCAATCATTCCATTCGTAGCCAATGCTCTGTAAAAATCTTTAGAGTTATTGGAGGATATTTCCGCTTTGGCGTGCCTTACTAAATGTAAAACTTTCATTTTTTTGATTGAATCTTAATTTTAGGTTTTAATAATAGTTATGTAAAATAACATAGAATTAATCCCATTTTCAAATATTCTTGATTGAAATCATTTCTTCTTCATAGTTGTCAATTTTCAGAAAATTGACCAACGGTCTGCCCATATTTTCCCAACTTACTATCATTTCATCCCCTTCTTCTAATACTATACCCGCTCCAAAGCTAAAACCTACTGTGCCTAAAAAATGGATATTCAAATCACCAGGTATCCGGTGATTATCATACTTAAAATGGTGATATTCAAGATTTTGCAAGCTATGGCACATATTATTTTCACCAGTGCCAATCGATTTCTCCCAAATAATATGGGCATTTCTTTTAATCAGCACTTTGCCATTTAACTCTTCAAATTTATCAGTTAAAACAAGCTCGGGACCAATCGAGCAATTCCTGATTTTAGAGGGGGCCAAATACAGATAATTCTTCTTTTCCATGACATGATCCGAGAACTCATTTCCCGTTGTGAAGCCTATTCTATGCGGAAATCCATTTTTGTCATTGATATAAATGGCTGCAATTTCAGGCTCTTCACCCCCATCATTTCCATAATTAGGGATTGTAAGGTGCTCATTATGAGCCCTTAGCACCGACCCATTCCCTTTATAAAACCATTCCGGTTGTGCTCCGATATTTCCAGATGCTGGCTTCCCTCCTTCTACCCCAATTTGATACATTTTCATGCTATCGGTAGCTTGGTTATTCGTAGCCGCCTCATGCATTTTATTCCGATTTTCGGCACTTGCTTTATGGGTAAGACCTGTGCCTGCGACCATACAAAAGCGTGGATCTTTTGGGTGAAAAATCGGTAAACTCAATTTAAAATCCGATTTCCCATAATATACTTCGTCATAATCAAGGTGATTTTCTGAAATATTCTCCTCGATCAATGTGATTATACTTTTATGACTTTCAATGGCCAAAATTGCCAAATCATACACATTTTCAAAATTATTAATCAATATTAAATCAGGCTCACTTACTTTAGCGATTAAGTATTTACCCTGATTATCAACTAATTGTACTATTTTCATAGGTTTTTTAATTTATCTTTTTAAAAAAAATGTGTAATTAAATTCAAATGAGTGCTTTCCCCTTACGATTTTTAAACAAAACCAAACGCCAAGCCCAATAGAAATATGATGTAGGAGGGAATTTTTGTAAAAAAAAGCATAGACAATGAAGCTCCCAATGCAAAAAGCGCCCAATAGTCGCCTTGCTGAATGATTGGAATTACAAATGTTACTGCCGCTGCCAATGTAAGTCCTGTGGTAGAAGCATTCACACCTTGAAGGGATGCTCTCACCCCCCGATATTGTTTGAGCTGCTTCCAGATCCTAAAAACAAAGAAAATCAAAAACGTACCTGGCAAAAAAATGCCTGCTGCTCCTACAATACTTCCCAAAATCTGAGACCAAAAGCCCTGCCCTTTAAGAGCTAATACACCTATATAAGAAGTGAAAGCAAATACTGGACCTGGGGTAGCTTGAGAAAGTGCCATTCCAGTCAAAAAATCGTCAGGACGGATGAGTTGCTTGAAGTTTACAAATTCAGTATATAAAATTGGGGCTAAAACTTGACCTCCACCAAAAACCAGGCTTCCATTTCTGTAAAAATTTTCAAAAAGTCGAATGGGTAAATAATCAGTAAAATGCCCTAATAATGCGAGAAATACCAAAAAAATCCAAAATAAATTGAAATTGGCCCATGGGATTATCATTTTATGTTTTGGTTGTTTGGGAAAGGCTTTATAGTTTAGTGAACTGGCTACTCCGCCGACAAGTAATACTATAGGGCAAATCCATGGGGATTGTATTAAGAAAGCCAATACAGCCGAAAAAGCCATTAAAACAAAATCGAGTTTTGTTTTAAGAACAGCCTTACCAATAGAAAAACCCGCAAAAATCAAGAAGGCAATTCCAACTGGCTGAATATACCTAATGATGTCACGATTGCGAAGGTAAGTCATCCCAAAAGCGGCCAAAGTCATAATCAATACCGCAGGAGCAATCCACAATACAAGAGTAAGGTAAGCCAATAGAGGACCGCCTAATTTGAATCCGATGGCGGTAATCATTTGGGTGGAGGTTGGTCCAGGCAAAAAAGAACAAAGAGCCTGTATTTCAAGTAGTTCAGCTTCAGTAAGATACTTCTTTTGCTTTACTAATTTATTCAAATATAAAGCAAAATGTACCTGTGGTCCTCCAAAAGATGTAAAGGCCAGAACAAAAACATCTTTTAAAAATGATTTATATTTTAAGAGTTTCAAATTAAATAATATAGGTAAACAAATATAATTTTTTCAGGCCAAAAATCATATTTAATATCGCTAAAAAAACAGTTTATAGGTACAAAAAAAAATTTGGCGATACCAAAGGTTTTGTCGCCAAATTTAAAAGCTAATCATTTACATATTGAAATTAATACAATGCAAAACAAAATCCTAATAAAAATATTATAAAATTTATTTTTATAATCCTATTTTTTTATTAGTACTATTTTTTATTTACGTTGTATATACAAGATATAAAAAAGCAATTGCTTGATAATCTGATAGATAAAAAACAAAATCCAAATCTTATCTCAAAAAATAGATTTTAAATTATCTTATAATTATTATTTTTTTAAGCCTAGTTCAATCAATCTTTCATTGAGAAACTCCCCGGCCGTCATATTTACGTACAGTTTGGGATGCTCTGCACTTACACAACCTTCGAGACAGCTTAGATCCATCTCTGAGCGAGGGTGCATAAAAAATGGAATGGAGAATCGGCTCGTTCCCATTTTTTCAACTTGCGGATTCACCACTCGATGGATGGTAGACTTTAATTTATGATTGGTGAGCCTATCCAACATATCGCCAACATTCACAATTATTTGATCCGGCAATGCAGTAATAGCTATCCATTGGCCATCACGACGTAACACCTCAAGGCCTTCGGCACTTGCCCCCATCAAAAGAGTAATCAAATTGATATCGCCATGAGCCGCTGCTCTTACTGCCCCTTCGGGCAATAATTCAGGATTCAGAATGGGGAAATAGTGAATCGCTCGTAAAATCGAATTGCCATGCTTTACTTTGCCCTCAAAATAATCTTCAGGAAGCTCCAAATAAAGTGCAATGGCTCTTAGTAGCGCTTTACCAGCACTTTCAAAAGTGCGATAAGTCTCCAAGGTAAGTGACTTAAAATCAGGATATTCTTCAGGAAATACATTGTCTGGATACTCCTCCCAAATCGGATCGCCGTCTGCCACAAATTCCTGACCGACGTGATAAAATTCTTTTAAATCAGCTACTTTAAAGCCTTTGGCGGTTTCTTTTCCTTTGCCAATATAGCCCCTTTGCCCTGCGATTCCAGGTATATCATATTTCTTTTTCAGATCATCCTCTGAATAAAAGAATCGCTTAATCTCAGCATATAAATTTTCACGAAGCTGATCACTCAATCCATGATTTTTGATAGCTACAAAGCCAATATTATTAAATGCTCTGCCTAAATCAGCCACAAATTTGGCTTTTTTATCAGGGTCATTCGATCGAAAATCCTCCAAATCCAATGAAGGAAT
>JAZKGO010000027.1:0-4807 GCA_040385875.1 Bacteroidota bacterium | reverse complement strand
ATCACAATGATTGTGTAGTAGGCTTATCTACAAAATTGGCCAATTCTGTATTTTCATTCAGATATTGTTGAGGTGATCGGCCTGTAAATTCTTGAAAATCTTTGATAAAATGGGCGTGATCATAATATTCACATTCATAAAATATTTTTGCCCAATCCACTTTTTTCTTACCAGCAATCAGATTACATAAATAGCCAATACGCCTGATTCTGGCATAATATTTAGGGCTTAAGCCTACTTTTTGGAAAAACTTACGCTCAAAAGTACGCCTACTCATACAGCTTTCTGCCAACAAATCATTCACTTGTAGCATGCCGTTATGCTCAATAATGTAATTGGCAGCTTTATCGATATAATCTAATTCAGGCTTTTTAGAATGGAATTGTCGGAGCAAAAAATCTTCCATCCATTGCACTTTTTCTTTGATGTCATTGGTCGAGTTGATTTGTTTGATTACCCTATCAAGTACTGCATTGTTAAAAATTCTGTACAAATCAACCCGCTCTTCCACATACTCATACATGGGCAGATTGAAAATAGTAGCCAAAGCTGCAGGTTTAAATACGATACCGCATAATCCAATTTTACCTTCTAAAAATAGATTATAACTGTAAATAGATTGGCCCGAAATAAATTGTTGCGGAACGGGCTGTTTCCCGAATTTTTTAGTTTCCAAGTAATAAGAATCACTGTAGTTGAATACGATTGAACAAAAACCTGAAGGTGGTGATTCAATAATAATAGGGGCAATTTTTTCTTGAGAATTCCATGAAAAATAGCATTCAACAAATGGTTCTAATTGAGCACAAGGATTAAATTTTTGATACTCCATGAATGATTTTTTTTCAGGTAAATATAATTTTTTATTCTGAAAAAGCAAATGTTCCTGCTATAAAGATGGCGTTGATTTGAGAAATAGTTGTTTTTTTATTTTTAAGAAACTGAGCAACTCCAAAGCATTAAGAATTTTAATAAAGGTTAGTGATTCAATTGATTTTTTATAAATTTATAAAAAATCAAATCTCAAAAACCTATGAAATACATTTGCTTCCTCTTATTATTAATCTCTGTCAACAAAATTAATGCCCAGGCGCCCGTTGAAAACTACCCGGAAGATCCCGCCTCAATCGAACAGTCAGGTGTTCCTAAGGGCGAATTGATTAAGTTTTCGTTAGAAAATTCAAAAATATTTCCGGGCACTTCTCGTGACGTAACCATCTATATTCCAGCTCAATACAAGTCAGAAAAAGCCGCTTGCGTTTATGTAAATCAGGACGGCGTACAGTGGAAAGCACCAACAGTTTTTGACAATTTGATTCATAAAAATGAAATGCCTATTACTATTGGTGTTTTTGTAACACCAGGAACAGTAAAGGCTGTCAATCCCGACGAAGCTTTGAATAGAGTAAATAGAAGCTTTGAGTATGATGGCTTGGGCGATGCTTATGTTCGGTTTTTATTAGAAGAGCTTTTGCCAGAAGTGGAAAAAATGAAAGCAGCTGATGGCAGAGCTATAAGACTTTCCAAATCAGGAAATGATCGTGCAATCGGTGGATCGAGCAGTGGAGCGGTTTGCGCTTTTACTGCAGCTTGGGAGCGACCCAACGAATTTTCAAGAGTTTTCTCCGCAATAGGTACCTATACTGGCCTCCGTGGTGCCGATCGATATGATATTTTGGTAAGAAAACACGAACCTAAACCCATCAGGATTTTTTTACAAGATGGCTCCAATGACTTAAATAACCCCTTTGGCGATTGGTTTAAAGCCAATGAATCGATGGAAAGAGCACTTACTTGGGCAGGCTATGAAGTGAATCATGTATGGGGAGAAGGTGGCCATAACGGCAAGCATGGCACGGCAGTATTTCCTGAGGCCATGCGTTGGCTTTGGAAAGACCATCCGAGACCTATTGCAAAAGGAAAGTCAAAAAACCCATTTTTAACTGATATTTTATTGGAAAATGAGGATTGGGAAGTGGTAGGTGATGGTTACGGCTTTACAGAAGGAACAGCTGTGAATGCAGCTGGTGAGGTATTTTTTCATGATATCCCCAATAGCAAAACCTATAAAATAGGCCTTAACAAAGCCCTAAGTGTATACAATAACAATTCAATGAAGGCTAGTGGTGCGGCCTTTACTCCCGCTGGTAATATGGCCATGGCTACTGGCGCTTGGGCCGATCCACCCAGTCGTGCAGTATTGAGCTACGATGGCCTCACCACAAAAGTATTGGCAGACAGCGCCGCTTGTAATGACATTACTGTGAATTTTAAAGGCAACACCTATATCACCCAACCTGACGGACGAGAACGACCAGGGAAATTAATACTCATCCGCCCTAATGGTAAAAAAGAAGTGATTGATAGTGGTTTAAAATTCCCTAATGGTCTATGCCTCAGCCCTGATCAAACACAAATGTATGTGACTGAATCGGCCACTCATTGGGTTTGGGCCTATACCATTAATGCCGATGGTACACTGTCAAACAAACAAAAATATGGCTATTTACATGTGCGTGACACAGAAGAATGGGCCTGGAGCGACGGACTCAAATGTGACCGTGATGGTCGTATCTATGTAACTACATTAGCAGGCATTCAAGTGATGGATCAATTAGGAAGAGTGAATGCGATTATCCCAACCCCAACAGCCAAAAGTCAGGTATCAAACCTCTGTTTTGGTGGGCCCAATTTCGACATCTTATATGCTTCGTCGGCTGATAAAGTATTTAGAAGAAAAGTAAAAGTAAAGGGAGCCAACGCTTTTGAAAAGCCTTTTAAAGCGGGCGCACCCAGATTATAAGACAACCAATAATAAAAAATATTCAATCAATGGTCCATTATTAGATTCATTTGAAAAAGCTTTTAACAAATAATCAGCAACTGACTACTCTATTTGCGTCGATAGCGGCATTTTGTACCTATTTATGTTTTTACCCATTTCGAAGGGCCTATACAGCTGCTACTTTTAGTGATTTATACTTTTGGGGGGTGCATTTCAAAATACTCATTATTACTGCTCAGGTATTAGGTTTTGCCATTTCAAAAGGGATTGGGGTTAAAATAGTTTCGGAGATGCAAGCCAAAGATCGTCCACGAAACCTATTGATTATCACGGCCTTATCATGGCTTTGCATGGTTTTTTTCGGTCTAACTCCTGCCCCATTCAATCTTATTTTTGTACTATTGGCCAGCCTACCTTTGGGTTTGTTTTATGGTATCATTTTGGGGTTTTTGGAAGGTAGGCGTGTCACAGACTTGTTGGTGGCGGTGCTCACGGCCTCTTTTATTGTTGGATCTGGTTTTGCAAAAACTGTCGGCAATTGGCTATTGAATTCGTGGTTTATACCTGAGTTTTGGATGCCTGCCGCTGCCGATACAATTATGTTTATTCCTCTTGCCATTTCGGTATGGTTTTTGGCAAAAATACCACCTCCCGATGCTCAGGATATTGCCGATCGAGTGGAAAGGCTGCCTATGAATAAAGCCGACCGTAGTGCATTCATTGCCGAGTTTCGTCCTGGCCTTTATTTATTTATCATTTCTTATGTATTATTAACGGCCTATCGTGAATACCGGGATAATTTTGCCCCAGAAATACTGAGCGAATTGGGCTTTGCTTCTCAAGCCAGCCTTTTCACTCAAACAGAAGTTCCGATTGCGATTTTTGTTTTACTCATTATGGCCTCTATGCGTTGGGTCAAAAACAATCAAAAAGCATTTCGTATCATACAATTTCTAATGTTATTCGGAAGTTTAATTGTGATAGGGGCTACTTTCCTATTTCAAGCTGGAATTATTGGCCCCATTTATTGGTTGATTAGCGCAGGATTTGGAGTATATATCGCTTATTCAATGTGTAATAGTCTCTATTTTGAAAGAATGCTGGCCCATTTTCAATACAAAGGTACCGTGGGGTTTTTAATCACTTTAGCTGATTTTTTTGCCTATTTCGGAAGCATTGCCGTATTATATTATAAAAATTTCTTTGAAAAAAATACCAGTAATCTCGACTTTTTTATTTCCGTTTCGTACGGTATGGCTCTCTTATATTTTATTTTAGTATTACTATCTTACTTTTATTTTTCACGAAAAATAATTAAATAATTATGTACAACAGGAGGGGTTTTCTCAAAAATTTAACTGCAGTTACGGCTTCAGTTCCATTTATTCCCAATCAAGATTTATTTGATTTTGATTCAAAAAAGAAACTTTTTTTCGATATTTCATTGGCTGAATGGTCATTGCACAAAGCTATTTTTGCCAAAAAATTGGATAATTTGGATTTTCCTGCCAAAGCAAAAAACGATTTTGGGATTAGCATTGTGGAATATGTGAATACTTGCTTTCTTTCAGAAGGAAAAACCTTCAAAGAAAATGGCAAAGACCCTAATTATTTGAAAGAATTGCTAAAAAGATGCAATGACAATGGGGTAAAAAACCACCTAATTATGTGCGATGCAGAAGGTGATTTAGGGCATTCTGACGCTAAACTAAGAATGCAAACTGTTGAAAATCACTATAAATGGATTGAGGCCGCTAAATATTTAGGTTGTAAAACGATTCGAGTAAATGCTGCTGGAAAAGGCACCGCAGACGAGGTTGGAAAAAATGCCGCCGATGGCCTTGCCAAACTTTCAGAATTTGCCAAAACGATGAATATCAATGTAGTAGTCGAAAATCATGGAGGCTATTCATCTGATGGAGCTTGGCTCGCTGGTGTGATGAAAGCGGTGAATATGAGTAATTGCGGCACATTGCCCGATTTTGGAAACTTTTGCGTGGAAAGAAAACCGAAAGGTGGTTG
>JAZKGO010000026.1:0-1643 GCA_040385875.1 Bacteroidota bacterium | reverse complement strand
GAGCCTTATCACTTGGAAATGAAGCGATTAGGTCAAGAAAAAGTATTGGGAAAAGTAAAACTTATTGAGGTTTCTTTAGGTTATAACACTTCTGGTCCAACCACTGGCCCCAAAGAGTGGCGATTGGTTAAGGCACTTTCCGGCGGTGGTCCACTCATGAATTTGGGCGTATATTGTGTGCAAGCCGCCCGCTATATTACTGGCGAAGAGCCTATTGCGGTCACTGCACAGTTTGGTCCAAAAACTGATAAAGTCAAATTTTCGGAAGTAGAAGAGTCGATTACTTGGCAAATGGAGTTCCCATCTGGAGCCGTTTCAAACTCAACTTCAACGCTAAATGCAGGCATAGATCGGCTTTATGCCTCAACTGAGGAAGGTTTTTTTGAACTAAGTCCGGCCGTAAGTTATGGCCCATTTAGAGGTAGAACCAGCAAAGCCGAGCTAAAATTTGCTGACATCAACCAACAAGCCGCTCAAATGGACGGCATTTCTAAACAAATTTTGGATGGAAAACAACTCCCTGAACATATTGCGGGCATTGAAGGCTGGAAAGATATGAAAGTGTTGGAGGCTATTTATAAATCGGCCAATGCAGGTGGCAAAAAAGTGAAAATTGCTTAATATAAGCCTTCTCCATTGGAGAGGGTTGGGTGAGGTTTATAATAGAAAAATCCTATCGAAAATTTAACAAATCAAATAGTTTTAGTTTTAAAAAAATACCAAAACCAACCTTTGGATGGTTATTTTATTGGAAAAATTGAGGTTAAAGGATATGAAAATGAGGTGATTGGAATTACATTTAAAACATTAAAAAACCAATCAAACGCTGCAATAATTTTTGATAAAATATCTGATTATCAATTACTTGCTGTTATTTTAATAAAATCTGAAAATAATTTAATTTTACAAAAAACTACCGAAGATTTTAAAAATCTGCTTTTTCAAAAATCATTTTCTGAAATAGAATTAAACAATTACTTAGCATTTTCTGGCGATAAAAATCCTGTACATTTTGGTGAAAATCCGATTGTGCCAGGCATTATGATTTTGAAAAGTTTTTTACAGAATTTACACGAAACTCCCAATTTTTTCAAAATCAAATTTCATAATCCTTTACATTTGCTAGAAGTTTTGCAAGTATTCAAAACGACTGAAAATGAGTCAGTTGGCATTACAAATGGGCAAATAATTTTTAAAATAATTACCTAATAAAATTTGATACAGCTCAAAAGCACTTACTTAATTGAAGGATTTAGGCTGCCAGTTGGCAAGGCAAATGGGATATACAAAAATGTAATTCCTGAGGTTTTTACTGCCATTTTATTGAATCATTTTCGAGAAAAATATTCTTTTTTGCAAAATGAATTGGATGAGGTGATTTTGGGCTGTGCTTTGGGAACGGGTGGGAATATGGCTCGTTTTGCAACATTGGAAGCTGGTTTTTCTGAAAAAATACCAGCCTATACTGTTGATGCTCAGTGTGCTAGTGGTTTAAAAGCCATTATTTTGGCCGATAATCAAATAAAATCCGGGGCAAATTGTATTTTAGCTGGCGGTATGGAAAGCAATAGTTTGGCTCCTAAACGACTGTATCAGCCTCAAGATCAGCGATTTATAAATGAAAATTCAAATTTCACTCAAGC
>JAZKGO010000025.1:17248-22236 GCA_040385875.1 Bacteroidota bacterium | reverse complement strand
GTTTGCAATAATAAAATCACAATAAAAATTACATCATAAGAATTACTCAATTACACATTTATGACTGATACCATCGAAGAAAAAGGATCGATTAGCATCCATACCGAAAACATTTTCCCCATCATTAAGAAATTTTTGTATTCTGATCACGAAATATTTTTACGTGAATTAGTGTCCAATGCGGTGGATGCCACTCAGAAAATCAAAAGATTGGCTTCCATTGGCGAATATGATGGCGAATTAGGTGAGTTAAAAATAGTCGTATCGTTCGACAAAGAAGCTAAAACCATCACTATTACAGACAATGGCTTGGGTATGACCGCCGAGGAAATCAAAAAATACATCAACCAAATTGCTTTTTCGGGTGCCACCGAATTTGTGGAGAAATACAAAGACAAAGGCGATGAAAAAAATATCATCGGCCACTTTGGATTGGGCTTTTACTCCGCTTTTATGGTGGCCAAAGAGGTGGAAATTATTACAAAATCGTACCAAACTGACTCACAAGCAGCTCGTTGGATTTGTGACGGCTCAACGGAGTTTTCGATTACAGCTGCTGAAAAAGAAAGCCGTGGCTCAGAAGTAATATTGCATATTGCCGAAGATTCAGAGGAGTTTTTAGATGAATTCCGTTTGAAAGGTATTTTGGAAAAATATGGTAAATTCCTTCCTATTGACATTGAGTTTGATGGCAAAATCATCAATAATCCAAGCCCGATTTGGAACAAAAACCCTTCTGAATTAACGGATGAGGATTATACCAAATTTTACGAAGAGCTCTATCCCTTTTCAGAAAAACCATTATTTTGGATCCATCTGAATGTGGATCATCCTTTTCATCTCACAGGGATTTTGTATTTCCCTAAAGTAAAAAATGACTTTCAGGTACAAAAGGAAAAAATAAAGCTGTACAGTCGCCAAGTATTTATCACTGACGAAGTGAAAGATGTGGTACCTGAGTTTTTGATGTTGTTGCATGGGGTGATTGACTCGCCAGATATTCCATTGAACGTCTCGAGAAGCTTTTTGCAAGCCGACTCGAATGTAAAGAAAATCAACAGTTATATCACCAAAAAAGTAGCTGACAAATTAGCCGAATTGTTCAAAGCAGATCGGACAGCCTTTGAAGAAAAGTTTGAGGATATCGGTCTTTTTGTAAAATATGGCATGCTTTCAGATGATAAATTCTACGAAAAAGCCAAAGATTTCTGTTTGCTTAAATCGGTTGACAATAAATATTATACACTTACTGAATATACTGAGCACGTACAGGCCAACCAAAAGGATAAAGAGGACAATACGATTTTCTTGTACACTTCAGATGCTGAAAAGCAAGATGCCTATATCCAATCGGCACAAAAGCGTAGTTATGATGTATTGCAATTGGACACCATCATCGACAGCCATTTTATCAATATGCTGGAATCTAAATTGGAAAAAACACAACTCAAGCGTGTAGATGCAGATTCGATAGAAAAGCTAATTGACAAAGGATTGGCCATGGAAACTACCCTATCTGAAGACGATAAAACCAAACTTACTGCGGTATTTAATGGTATTTTGAATGATAAAATGAAGCATGTAACTATTGAAGCTTTACCGACTGACGAGTTGCCTGCAACCATTACATTCAATGAATTTATGCGCCGCATGAACGATATGAGTAAAACTGGAGGGGGTGGAATGAATATGTTTGGCAATATGCCTTTGGGATATAATGTAACACTTAATGCCAATAGCCCAGCAATCGTTAAACTATTGGGAACGGTGGACGAAGCCGAGCAAAATAAGCTAGCCAAACAAATATTAGACCTAGCTTTGATTAGCCAAAACATGCTCTCAGGAGCCAGTTTAACTGACTTTGTAAAGAGGACGGCTGAGGGGTTATAATTGGTTTTTAGAAAATTTGACATTTTACGTCGGCAAGATTTTGTTCGTTTAGAGCTTCTTGCCGGCGTTTTTTTATTCTATTTTATTTTCAATTTATATTTGGTTACTTTGTAATATGATTGATAAGAAAAAGATATCGGAAATAATTAGCAAATTAGTCTCTGGTTATAATCCTGATAAGATTATATTATTTGGCTCTTATGCAAGAGGAAAAGCAAATGAAAATAGTGATTTGGATCTATTTGTAATCAAAGATTCTGATTTAACACGACCAGAAAGAACAATGCAAGCAAGGAAATTGCTTTTTGGCTCAATGGTACCCATTGATTTGATTGTTTATACTCCAAAAGAGGTTAATGACTCAAAAAACAACAAATACAGCTTTGTAAATGAGGTACTTAGCTCGGGAAAAACATTGTATGAGCGAACAATTTGACGAAATAAAACAATGGATTATCAAGGCAGACCATGATTTAGGAACTGCAAAAATTACTTATTTACACATTCCTGAATATCTTGATACCGTAACTTTTCATTGCCAACAGGCGGTTGAAAAATATTTAAAAGCTTATTTGATATTTAAAAATCTCCCTTTTAGATACTCTCATGATTTAGTATATCTGGTTGATTTAATAGATCAGGTTGATAACGATTTTGTTCAATTTTATGATGAAGTTTCTGAATTGCAAGGCTATGCTGTGGAAATCAGATACCCAAATGAAACCATTTTCCTTTCAAATGACAAAGTTGAAAAGGCGATTGAGATAGCCAAACTCATAATAGATTTTGTAACAGGCAAAATTAATATTACCATCGATTACAATGATATCATTGATTTGTAAAGAGTAATGATTTTGTGAAGAGAATTAGTTAAGGTTTGCAATCATTAACAAAAATGTGGTAAAATAATGAAAACCAAAAACGATCAGAATAGCGAACAAAAGTCTAACAAAAACTCCTCCTCACAATCTCCTAAAATCAATGAAGTTAAAACCGCTTCAAATGACAAAAACTCAAAAATAATTGATTCTAAAAGGTTCAAAAAATACACTGAACCAACAAAAATAATTATTGTTGATGACAAAAGTAAAGACAATAACCCTGTGATAGCTAATATTCTTTCGGGCTTAGCACTTGTTTTGGCGGCTTTTGTATTCGGATTTACTTATTTACTTTTTGAAGAAACAAAATCAGCGAATAAAATTTCGAAAGATGCCCTTAAGCTTTCTCGAGAGCAATTCGAACAAAGCAGAATTAAAGATTCAGAAAATGCATTAGAAAATACGAAGGCAAATTCAAGAGATAGCTTGCGATATGTTATAAGTCTTCTCAATGATAAGAAAAGATTCAAACTTGATAGCATATCAACAAGAACGCAGATCGAATCGGTTTTGCACCAAATAAAAACATTGAAAGAAACTCAAAAAGAATTTGAACTTGAAAGCAGGCCTTATATTCAGATATTTAATGCTAATCTTGATACTTTTGAAATAGGTAAAAGGACCTATATTAGTTATGCTGTTATCAATGTTGGGAAATTTCCAGCAAAAATAATCAGTAATCAAGGCGGCTTAGCCTATAGTATAACCGAAGATAGTAGTACTATTTTTAAAGAATTTGATAAACAGTATTTAATCCAAGGATATGAAGGAATTGCAGCCCACAATTCTATTCTTAATGCAAATGGAGTTGCAGACGAAGTGTTAACAGAAAAGATATATAATCAAGTAAAAACAGGTTATAAAGCTGTATACATGTATGGTAAAATAAAATATATTAGTGATCTAACCAATGATGTTTATGAATATATATACGAATTTAAGTTTAACATAAATCCCAAAGAATTTAAAACTGTAATTAATTCCAACATTCGCAAATAATTAGTCTTAGCCTTTTCGCCCGTGTTGGTATCGAAGCATAGCCAAAGCCAGGCGTACCAACACGATTTCGGATAAAACAATTGAATTTAAATTTTGAACTTTGTCAAAAAAAACAGGGTTTTTTCAACAATACCGAAACGATTTCTTAGCCCGTATTGGTGTCGAGTCCAAGCCAAAGCCAAGCGCACCAACACGACTTTGAATTGAAATAATTGAATTTAATTTTTCAACTTTGACAAAAAAACAAGTTTTGGCTAAGAACACCAAAACATTTTAAAATGAAAAATAAGCTCAAAATCAGTTTAATAGCAGTAATTAGTGTTTTAGTGGTGGCCAAAGCCTTTAGCCAAAATTCCTCTAAAGTTGAGCTGGCAATGGAGCAATTCAATCAATTTGTGAACGTAAGAGACTTTTGCCTCTCCATAAATAATGATGAAATCTATTTTACGGTACAAAGTCCCTCTCAAGAAATCTCCCAAATTGCCTATATGCAAAAGAGAAATGGCAAATGGTCTGCCCCACAATTATTGCCTTTTTCAGATCAATATTCAGATTTAGAGCCCTTTCTTTCCCCAGATCAAACCAAGTTATACTTTGCTTCCAATAGGCCATTAGATGATTCATCAAGCCCAAAAAAAGATCATGATATTTGGTATGTGACCAGACAAAGCCAAAAGGATGATTGGTCTAAACCAATTAACATTGGCACACCGATCAATTCAGAAAACAATGAATTTTATCCATCCGTTTCAGTGAACAATAATTTGTATTTTACCTCTGATGCAACCACTGCAACCAGTAAAGATGATATTTATTTTAGTAAGTATGAGAATGGTTCTTATCAAAAACCCATGCCACTTGACTCCAATATAAACAGTAATGGCTATGAGTTTAATGCCTTTGTCTCTGCGAAGGAAGATTTTTTGATTTTTACAAAATACAATAGTGAAGGAGGCGTGGGTAGTGGTGATTTGTACCTCTCCACAAAAGATAAAGAAGGCAATTGGCTTCCTGCTAAAAATTTAGGAACCACCATCAACACAAAATTTATGGAATACTGTCCATTTTATGATGAAGCCCACGAAACCTTATATTTTACCAGTAGAAGAAGCAGTTTAGAAGCAAGAAAATTCAAGGATCTATCCGATTTTAATCAGTATGTTTCTGGAAAAGAGAATGGTCTCAGTAAAATCTATAAAATCAAGATTAAAATTGGTA
>JAZKGO010000025.1:11481-17148 GCA_040385875.1 Bacteroidota bacterium | reverse complement strand
GTGGTTTTTAGCTGATTTTCTATAGTGAAAACATCTCCATTTCTTGTATATTGATAAGTTATTTTTGTACCTACCGTTTCCGAATGCTTGTCATTGAATTCAAGTAATAATTCTAAAACAGCTCCATTACTGGCTTCCTTGATTTCATACCTACCTCCATAGCTGCGGATATAAGTATTTTTCTCAAAAACAGCTATAGAAAGGTAGCTGGATGTGGCCACCATCACCACTTTTTCACCCGAAGGATTGCCTTCAGGTACCATCTCCCAAGCACCTCGAAGGGTGCCCGCAAAACCTTGAATGGCTGTTATGGCCATTAAAAGAGGATAAAACACCATCTTTTTCATTTTTTTGATAGATTAATAAATTCCTTTAAAGTTTATCTCATTTCTTTTACAAAAGGTTGAAACCTTTTGCTCGCAGAGTACTGTGAACAATTGACAAATAGTTTGCAAAGCCGACCAGCCCTTTTGCCAATTGCATGAAGCTTCAGCTTCATCTTAACAGTTACAGAAAAAATATAGAACTTAGCATACAAAGAAGTTGATCTGTTTGAAATTAGTAAATTCACCTATTTAAAAGCCCTGCTACTTGTTTTATCCTCCGTCGGGAAATCGGCTGGAATTGGAAAAGTAACTTTGCCAGTTGCCGCCCATTCGGAGCCTCTTAGCAAGGTTGTTATGAAACCTACACATTCAACTGAAGTATCGATATGCCCCATTGGGGTATGAAATATTTTCCCTTTTCCATAGTCAAGGGTCATCATCATGGGTTCGTGGCGGTCGGTGCCTCTAAACTCTTTGGATGAAAAAGTGGTTGCCAATACTTTCATATTTTCTGCGGGGCCTCTTAGTCGGTCATACAATTCATCTTTGGTATGGAGCCATTTTAGAGGCATACCTTTGGTAATCGGATGCTCAGTATCTCTGATTTGAATGGTAAACTCATGCTGAGGACCATGTGAGCCTGCTCTTCCAGGAGTAGTATCTCTAATTAATTGGTCTTCGTTATTGTAATAAACGTAGGGCCCATCTTTTTCGGTACGGTCGCCCCAGCCACCAATGCCTATCATTTGATTATAGGCCGGCCAGGTCTGAAAGGAATTATCAGCTGCATGAAGCACCACTAATCCACCGCCTTTTTTCATATATTTTTCAAAATCTTTTTGTGTTTTCTCCGGCCATGGAGCTGCATTCCAACCAAAATTACAAATCACCAAATCATATTTTTTGAAATCAGGGCTGAAACTTGAATCAGCTCTAGGTTTTTTAAGTGACTCCGTTTCACGAAGGCCTTCAATAGGAAACGATTTAATAAATTCTGCACCTTCCCAAGTATATTTTGTTCTTTGCACATCCACTTTAAATCTACCTGTTTCTTCCAGATATTTTTTCATCATAAAAGTGATTTTGGGCCACTGAACATGGTTGTTTTGCCCGTCCACAATTAAGGTTTTAATAATCGCTTTATTTTTTTGAGCGAACAAACTCAAAGTGGAGCTAATTAGAAGAAGAGTAAAAATGAGAACTAGTTTTTTCATTGTTTTAAGTTTAGAGTTGAAATGCAAGTCATTATTTAAAATAGCAAAAATTGCGATTTCATTTTGAATTCAAATTTTTTTCCATCACAAAATGAGGAATAGAAACCTCATGAAATTCTTCACCAACTATTTGATAATCAAGTTTTTGATAAAAGCCTATAGCTGATTTTCTGGCATGCATCATAATAGAATCAAAACCTTTTTCTTGAGTAATTTTTTCTGCAAATCGAATCAGCTCGGCTCCAATTCCTTTGCCTTGACTACCATTTTCAACAGCCATTTGCCTGAGCTGAATTTGATTATTTTCTATTGGCGTCAAAATACAGCAGCCAATTATTTGGCCATTTTCAAATGCCCCTAATAATAAATCTGACTTTTCTGATTCTAATTGGCTTTCTGTATAGACCAAACCGAGTGGTTTTCGGAGCACTTCAGTTCTTAAACTAACCATTTGGAGGTATTGCTCAGACCCATGCACAATCAACAGAAATTCCATGTGTATTACTTTTTCAAGCTATCAACCTTTGCCTTTTTATCCTTTTTTCCAAAAAGCGAGAAATGGACATATCGCTTAGGATCCTCTTTCAAGTTGATAAAAAGTCTATCTAAATCGGCCATAGTGCGGTTGAGATGCAGATAGACGGAGTCGTTTTTCAGAAGCTTGCCCATCGTACCTTTACCAGCTTGTAAGTCGCCCATGATGTTTTGTAAGGTAGCCAGTGATTTTTTAGTGCTCGCCACTGCCTCACTCAATTTTAGCGCATTTAACGAATCCACCACGCCACTCATTTTACTCATTAAAGGCTTTATTCCCTTTTCAGTTTCGATTAAACTCGCCGAAAGTGAATTCATATTGGTGGTAATTCCTTTTAAATTTTCACGATTCTCTGCCAGGGTCCCTCCTATTGAACTATTTAATTCGGCAATTGATTTGTCCGAGGTTTTTAATAATTTATTCAAATAAAGACCTGTACTATCAAACTTTGTGGCAATGTTTTTCAATTGATTTATCAAAGTATCCACATTACTCATTACAGGCAAGGTTTTTTCCTTAATTAATGCCGAAATGCCCACCTCTGTTTTGGAAACTAATGTGCCGCCTGATGCCAAAAATTTGTTATTATTGGCAATATAAAGGTTGATATTTTTACCTCCTAAAAAACCATTATCGGCTAATGAAGCAACCGTTCCTTCGGTTATTTTTATGTTTCGATTAATAGATAATTCCACTAATAATTCATTATTTTTTTCAGGAACAATTGTAATGGCCTTTACTTTACCCACTTGTAATCCATTGAGCATTACTGCATTAGAGGTAACTAGGCCATCCACATTTTGATATTTCACATAATATTCATTCATGCCCGAAAACACATCCGAGCCTTTTAAGAAATTAAAGCCCAAATATAAAATCACCGCAGAGACCAATGCCAAGGTACCCACTTTCGCTTCTTTACTTATTGTCATTTATTCTTTATTAGATGTTGGATTTTAGATGCTAGATGTTAGGTTTAACTCACACTCACAACTTGCCATTCAAAACTCGCAACTAATTTACTCAATTCCTTTCAATTTCTTTTTTAAATTGGCCAAATGCCTTAAAAATTGACTTGGAAATATCCTCTTGGCCTGCTTCTGACTTTAAATATTTCTCTTCTTTTTCGTTTGTCAAAAAACCAATTTCAATTAAAACCGATGGCATGGCTGTTTCCCAAAGTACTAAAAAACCAGCTTGGTGTACTCCTCTACTAGTGCGACCAGCAGTATCTTTGAATTGCTTCTGCACTTTTTGGGCAAAATTTAGAGAAGTATGGATATAAGCATTTTGGTGATTTTTCAACATAATATAGGCTAGCGGAGAATTAGGGTCAAAGCCTTTATAGTATTTTCTGGTATCACTCGATTCTTTTAAAATAACGGAGTTTTCACGCTTAGCAACCGCCAGATTCTCTTCTGTTTTATGCATCCCCATTGCATAGGTTTCGGTGCCAAAAGCCTTTTTATTGGGGTTGGCATTGCAGTGGATGGAAATAAATAAATCTGCCTTATTGCGATTTGCTATGGCTGAGCGTTCATGCAAATCCACAAAAACATCTTTTTTTCGGGTATATATAATTTCAATATTGGGATATTCGGCTTCAATTTTTTCACCCAAAGCTAATGCCACTTTCAAAGCTACTTTTTTCTCTTCAGCATCGGAGCCCTGATTGCAGCCAGGGTCTTTACCCCCATGACCTGCATCGATCACTATTGTTTTGATTGTTCTTTTGGAACCCTCCTCATCGGATTGGTATATAAATGAAAAACCAGAAAATAACATTAGAAACAGCAACAGAAAGGGTAAATTAACAGGTTTTAACATTATTTTCAGCAATGAATCTTAGGTTTTGGCGTATTAACGTTAATTTTGCAAAGATAAATATATCTGGCTTGAAACAACACAAAAATATGCGTGTAATTATTAGTATTTGCTTTACGATTTTTATAATCTTAGGCAATTCAAATAGCATTCAGAGCCAAATTTTTAAAGGAAAAGGGAATTCATCAAAAAAAACAGACAATAGTATTGCTCCCAATTTACCAGCCCCTCCCCCCTCCAATATTAGAGGTGCAGATACCACCAAAATAGTGACAAAGGCTGATAGTCTCACAAAAATTAATCTATCCGTTGCCGATACTTTAAAGGGGGACTTGCAAACAACTGTAAAATATTCAGCTAGAGATTCATCTATTATTGATGAAGAAAATCAAACACTCTATTTATTTGGCGATTCAAAAGTAATATATGGGGATATCCAATTGGAAGCTGAATATATCACGCTTAATTGGAAGTTAAATGAAGTTTTTGCTGTGGGTAAAATAGACAGCACCTCCAAAAAGAAGGTAGGTTATCCTGTATTTACTCAAGATGGCACCAGTTACGATGCCGATACTGTAAAGTATAATTTCAAGAGCAGAAAGGGCTTAATTAGAGCCATAATCACCGCACAAAATGAAGGCTTTGTTCAGGGTCAAAGAGTAAAAAAAGATGAGGAAGATAATATGTACCTCACTAATGCTACCTATACTACTTGTGATATGGAGGAGCCACATTTCAATATTTTGGCCACAAAAATAAAAATGGTGAATGGTAAAAATGGCAATAAATCGATTATTGCTGGTCCCTTTACTTTTGTAATTGGGGGCGTACCCTTACCAGTAAAATTCCCTTTTGGTTTTTTCCCGTTTTACCAACCCAAAATGACAGGCCGATCTGGCATTTTAATGCCTACTTATGGCGAAGAGCCACGTGGGCGTGGTTTTTTTTTACGAGATGGTGGTTATTATTTTGTGATTAACGAACATATCACCACTGCTGTAATTGGCGATATCTATTCAAAAGGAGGTTGGGGAATTGGCACGCAAACACAATACGCCAAAAAGTATCGATACAGTGGATCTTTGAATTTTCGTTTCAATAAAAACAAAACTGGTGATGAATACCTCGACTCAGTAAACCCCGCAGCCAAAGATTTCAGATTAGACTGGAGCCATTCCCCAGTGCCGAGAGGTTCGTCCAGTTTTTCGGCTTCAGTGGGCTTGCAAAGTACTGGCTTTGGGACTAGACAGGCCGTAAATACCCAACAATATTTACAAAGCACTTCCAACTCTTCAGTATCTTATTCTAAAAATTTTGGAAATATTGCCACCAGTAGCAGCAATTTCAGGGTGTCACAAAATATGGTTACAGGGGTGTATCAAGGAGGCCTCGGACTCAACCTTTCAGTGAACCAATTTACCCCACTTAAACGAAAAAATGCAGTGAAAGAGGCCTGGTATGAAACTTTCAGGGTTGGCTTTTCGATGAATGGAAATGTGGATTTGACCAATGACATTCGTACCCAACAAACGGGCGGATATGGCGAGTATCGGATTTATAAATCCTTATTGGTACCACCCGTCACACCTAAAACTGAATACGATAAGCAGTATAATCTAGATCCTTATTACAATCAAAAAGTGGGGGTGAATGTATTCAAATACTGGAATCAAATTTGGACTCAATCACAGCCACAAATCAATTATCAGATTCCGATTACATTGCCTAACTTTAAGATTCTCAAATACTTAAATTTCACACCGAGTGT
>JAZKGO010000025.1:0-11381 GCA_040385875.1 Bacteroidota bacterium | reverse complement strand
ACTATTAGCATGAGTGTGAATACCCAGCTATTCAAAAAATATAGCATTAATGCGGGTGCCACTTTAGATCCCTACTCTTATGATAATACTGATAAATATTATTACAATCCATTAGACCCCTTTTCAACTGGCAGAAGGCAGAATAAATTTTTACTTTCAGAAGGCAAAGGACTAGCTTCACTCGCCAATTTTAACTTTGCGCTGAGCACCAGTTTTAGTCCTAAAAATGCCAAGAAAAAGAAAGCCAGTAATAATGCAACTGACGAACAAATTGAATTTATTAATAAAAACCCTGATTTGTACGTCGACTTTAGCATCCCTTGGTCTCTCCAAATTGCTTACAATTTCAATTATACCAAAATTGGCTATGCTACCAGTCAAGTAGTGCAAGCATTGACATTTAATGGCGATTTAAGCATTACTGAGAAATGGAAAATGACTTATAATTCAGGCTATGATTTTGTATCTAAGTCACTCACTTATACCAACTTAGCCATTACTCGTGACTTACATTGCTGGCAGATGAATTTGAACTGGACTCCTATAGCTTATGGGGGCAGGGGCGGTGCTTATTCATTTGAAATCAGGGCAAGATCCTCCGTTTTACAAGAATTAAAACTAGCTAAACGTGGCTCACCGAGTGGTTTTGTGAACTACTAGTTGATGTAAATTGATTCCTATTCGGAGGATCCTTCTTTTAGAATCCAAAAAGCCCATTCTATTTAGGAAATTTCATTTTATAATCCACCGATACATTCCCTTTGGTAATATCAGCCAATTTATTTTTCAGCATTCTTTTCTTTAATGGAGGCAAATAATCAGTGAATAAAATACCATCAATATGGTCGTACTCATGCTGAATGATGCGGGCTGCAATACCTTCATAGCTTTCAGTGTGCTCATTCCAGTCCATATCTAGGTAGCGAATCGTCACTTTTTCAGGTCGATAGACATCCGCTCTGATACCAGGAATACTTAAACAGCCCTCCTCAAAAGGCCAATCATCGCCGTCTTCTTCCAAGATTTCGGCATTGATAAATATTTTTTTAAAACCGATTAAACTTGGGTCCGAATCTTGTTCATTTTCTCTATCGTTAAGCGGTTGGCCATCCACTATAAACAAACGAATATCCATCCCAATTTGCGGAGCGGCCAATCCCACACCAGAGGCTTCATACATCGTTTCAAACATATTTTCAACCAATTTACCGAGTTCTATTTCATCCTTTTCAATAAAACGAGCCTCTTTTCTAAGTACTGGATCGCCAAAAGCTACTATCGGTAATATCATTTGAAAATATTTATTTATAAATTATTAAATTTTGTTTTTTAGTTCACCACTTCTTTTGCAAATCAAGGCTTTCCATATAAGATTGCAATATAATTGTAGCTGAAACTTTGTCAATATTTCCTTTCGTTCGCCTTTCTTTTTTGGAAGTTCCTGAGGCTATCATCGACCTCAACGCTATGCCAGAAGTGAATCTTTCGTCGTGATTTACAATTTCAATTTCTGGAAAAGTTTTTTTTAAAACACCAGTCAATCCTTTCACCGCACTGGTAATATTGGTATCAGACCCATCCAATTTAGTTGGCATCCCTAGCACAATGGTGTCTACTTTTTCTTTTACAAAATAGTTAGTCAAATACGGTAATAATTCTTTGGGTGAAATTGTTTCCAAACTGGAAGCAATTATTTTGAGGGGATCAGTTACCGCAAGGCCCACTCTCTTTCGCCCAAAATCTATTGCAATAATTCTTCCCATGATGCAAAGTTACAAAATGAGGTCTAAAATCGAACTAAAGCAACGGTAAAATAGGACGGAGAATTGCATAATTATTAAAGATTTGGGATTTAAATGTTAACTTTAATAGGATTTTACTGTTTTAAAGTTTGGTGATCGAAATACTCAATTTGAGAATTAACAAAAAGCAAATAATTATAGAAACAGGTCGTTTTTAGAGTTAAGGAAAATCAGAAATTAATATTATGGAAAATAAAGAAACCAAACCCAATAATAGTGAAAGAGTGGTGAAATTGCCAATCATCATCAGTCTATCTTTGGCGGCGGGCTTATTTATTGGTGCTACTCTATTTGGAGGTCAGCTCAGATTAGGTTCACTTATTAAAGGTTATAACAAATACAAAGAGGTACTTTCACTTATCGAAAGCTCTTATGTGGATAGTGTGGATACTGATACATTGGTTGATTTTTCTATCAGAAAAATGTTAGAGAAATTGGATCCCCATACTTCCTATTTTAGTGCTTCGGAAGCCACCTTTGCAAGGTCGCCGTTGGAAGCAGGCTTTGATGGAATTGGAGTAGAATTCAACATTTATCAAGATACTGTAGTGGTGGTTTCGCCCTTATCTGGAGGCCCATCAGAGGCAGCAGGTATTCAAAGTGGTGATAAAATATTGAAAGCCGATTCAATTGTATTGACCGGCCCAAAACTCAATAGTGAATTGATATTCAAGGCTTTAAGAGGCAAGCAAGGTTCTGAAGTGAAACTATCAATTAAAAGAAATTCGCAAAAAAAGCCTTTAAGTTTCCTGATTAAAAGAGACCGAATTCCTTCTTTTTCAGTTTCAGCTGGCTATCTATTGGATGCAAAAACCGGTCTTATTAAGGTGGATCGATTCAGCGAAACGACTTTCAAAGAATTCAAAACCACATTGAAGTCACTTAAAAATCAGGGGATGAAACAACTGATTCTTGATTTGAGAGGTAATCCTGGGGGTTATATGGATCGGGCCACAGATATGGTCGATGAATTTTTAGAGGGCAAAAAGTTGATTGTTTATACAGATGGGAAAGGTACCCAGTATGACAAAAAGACCTATTCAGGGAATCAGGGCATTTTTGAAGAGGGTAGCGTTGTAGTTTTGGTAGATGAAGGTTCTGCCTCCGCATCGGAAATAGTAGCAGGTTCGCTTCAAGACAATGATCGTGCATTAATAGTGGGTCGAAGGTCGTTTGGCAAAGGGCTTGTTCAAATGCCCGTCAATTTATCAGACGGCTCTGAAATCAGATTGACCATCTCGAGATATTATACCCCATCAGGCAGATGTGTGCAAAAACCCTATACTTTAGGAGATGAAGAAGGCTATGAAAAAGACTATGAGGCACGACTTAAATCTGGCGAGTTTTTCAATGCCGATAGTATCCACAATAACAAAAATCAAAAATTCAAAACAGCTAAAGGCCGCATAGTTTATGGCGGTGGAGGGGTTACCCCCGATGTTTTTGTGTCGAGAGATACTTCGTATTATTCGCCTATGCTGTATGACATTTGGGGTAGAAGTACCATCAGAACCTACGCCATGGAATTTGTTAAAAACAATAAAGCAACTTTGAATAATTATAATTTTGGAAGTTTTGCCAAAGGTTTCGAAATCACAGAAAAAATGTATGCCGACCTATTGAACATGGCTAAAAAGGATGGGGTAAAAGTTACAGACAAAGATCAGAACCTATCCAAAAAGTATATTCAATTGCAAGCTAAGGCCTCTATTGCTCGCTATCATTTTCAAAAAAGAACCAATGAAAATGGCTTAAACAATGAGTATAACCAAATAATGGGTTCAGCCGATGAGGTGATTAAAAAGGCACAAGGGCAATTTGAAGCAGCCAGATTACTAGCCGAAAAATAATATTGTAAGAATAAATTGAAATAATAAATTCATAAACATTTGAGGATTATTGTTTGTTGTAATTTCAAACAAAATCATAAAAATGTCTAAATTTAACACGATTGTATTCACTCAAAAAATTCCCGTTGGCATGGAAATAGCCTGGGATTTTTTTTCCTCCCCAGCTAACCTAGCCAAAATCACTCCCACCTATATGGGTTTTGAGGTTACTTCAACCTTTCAAAACAGCCAAAAGATGTATCCTGGTCAAATAATCACCTATAAGGTTTCACCACTTTTGGGTCTTAAAATGAACTGGATGACAGAAATCACCCATGTTGCAGAAAATAGTTTTTTTGTGGACGAACAGCGATTCGGGCCCTATGCATTATGGCATCATCAACATCATTTCAAAGAAATTGAGGGTGGTATTGAAATGACTGATATTATTGATTATGTACTCCCACTGGGTATATTGGGCGTTTTTGCCAATTATTTATTTGTTAAAAAACAGCTCAATCAAATTTTTGAACATCGTTTTAAAGTAGTAGAGCAATTATTTGGTAAATTCTGAAATGAATTTCAATTCATAAAATCCTTTATTTCAACCACTTAGTAGTTCAATAAAATAATTTTAGAATGAATAGAAGTCTTATAAAACATTAAATTCGTAAATTTGCAAATGGAAAAAATCGTTCCCTATAAAGACCTTGAACTGGGTAAAAAAGAGCAGGTGTCGAAAATGTTTGACAATATTTCTGAAAAATATGATTTTTTGAACCATTTTTTTAGCTTGGGTATTGACATTCTTTGGCGTAAAAAATCCATCAATCTTCTTAAAAAATACAAACCACAATCGATCTTAGATGTGGCCACTGGTACTGCCGACTTTGCCATTGAAGCATTGGCATTGACACCTAAAAAAATCGTGGGTGTCGATATTTCTGAAGGAATGTTGGCCATAGGTGAAAAGAAAATAAAAGCTATTAATAAAGAGAATATTATAAGCCTTCAAGTGGCTGATAGTGAAAACCTGCCTTTTGAAAGCAATAGTTTTGATGCTGTAATCGTTAGTTTTGGTGTGAGAAATTTTGACAATTTATTGGCAGGATTAACCGATATGTATCGAGTAACCAATAGTGGCGGGGTTTGTTTGGTGCTGGAGTTTTCAAGACCCAAGAGTTTCCCGATGAAGCAATTATTTAGTTTTTACTTTAAAAATATTATGCCTACTATTGGCAAACTAGTATCTAAAGACTCCTCCGCATATACTTATTTACCAGAGTCAGTAAAGGCTTTTCCAGATGGAGACGATTTTTTAGAAATATTCAAAACCGCAGGATTTAAAAATACAAAATGCATACCACTTACATTTGGCATCAGTTCAATATACATTGGCGAAAAATAGGATTTTTGCTTCTCATCTTGGCTTTACAATATCCTGTTTTTTCACAAACTAAAGTTTACAATAGGCGGTTTTTAGAAAATTACGATGATAAAGACATTCATTTTGGCTTTTATTTTGGCACCGGATTTTCGAGACTAGACCCTAAACATTCTGATTATTTTTTGAACCAAACCGATGAAACAGTTTTGGTATCATCCCCACCAAAATTTGCTTTTAAGGTAGGTATGGTGGTAAATAAATACCTCAATAATCGTTGGGATATTCGTACTACTCCTGGAATAAATATCAGCAGCAAACAGGTTGATTATGAAATATTTGGCAAGCCAACAATTTCTGATAGCAGGGATTTGGACTATTTTGAATTGCCTGTTTTATTCAAATATAAATCTGAGAGAAGGAAAAACTCACGGATGTACATGGTGGCAGGTGGCAATTTTTTGGTAGAAACCAATATCAGGAAAGGACAAAGCTCGCTTATATCCAAATTACCCACCAAGACTGCTGACTTTTGTATAGAATATGGTTTCGGCTATGAGCAGTTTTTGGAATTCGGGAAATTTACAGGTGAGGTTAGGTTTAGTCATGGTATTAAAAACCTCTACGTAGCCGATGTCACTAAGCCCTATTCGAAAGGAATAGAGGCTCTCAAAAGTCATACAGTAACGGTATATTTGTACTTTGAGTAAGAAAAAACGATATTAGCTTCGACTCCTATTTAAACTTTTTATTTGAATTCGGATATTTTGAAAAAAGCAACCCTCCATATTACTCTATTATTAGTTGCTTTTATTGGGCTCAATTACCTCTCCAATTCATTTAATTTTCGGATTGATTTCACAGAAGATCAACGCTATACGCTTTCAGAACCCACCAAGAATATGCTCAAAAACATAGATTCCGATGTTTTTGTAAAAGTATATTTAGCTGGCGATGAGCTTCCTGGAGGCTTCAAAAGATTGGAAGAAGCCATCAAACAGACCCTTGACGAATTTCAATCCACTACTGACAACAAAATCAACTACCGATTTATTGATATCTACACCGAAATTAAAGACGACGGCGAAAGAGAGAAACTGATTGCTGAAATCGCCCAAAAAGGAATTATCCCCACCAATATAGTGGCTAAAAAAAATGGCAAAAATACCCAAATTCTTATTTTACCAGGTGCCATAATAAGTTATCAATCAAAAGAATTACCGATTTTTTTGTTGAAAGGAAACCAACTCAATACACCACAAGAAAAATTGAATCAAGCCATTGAAGGGGTTGAATTTGAAATAGCCGATGCCATCAAACAACTTACTCAAAAAGAAAAGAAAAAGATTGGCTTTTTTGTCAATTATAGTTCACTCCCTGCCATTCGTCAGATTGATTTGATTGCTACTTTAAAGAAAAATTACGACCTATTCCCTGTTGATTTGTCGGCTTCACCCACACTTGATGGCTTGGATGCCATTTTTGTGATGAACCCAGATAAACCTTTTTCGGAAGAAGATAAATACAAAATAGATCAATTTATTGTGAAAGGTGGCAAAGCATTATTTTTCATAGATCCAGTAAAAACAGAACCTATTGGTGAGGAAGGAGTTTTTGCTAAACCTTTTTCGGTTAATCTTGATGATTTATTTTTCAAATATGGTATCAGACTAAATACCAACCTTTTGAAAGATATGCAGATGAGTGCAGCCATCCCTATGAATGTGGGTAATATAGGCGAAAGTCCTACTATACAGTTGGTTCCATGGCCCTATTTTCCCTTAATCAATAGTTTTGGCAATTCAACTATTACCCATAATTTGGATGCCGTATATTTGAAATATCCCAGCACCATTGATACCGTTAAGTCTGAAAATATTGTAAAAACACCGCTTTTACAAAGTTCTGTTTATACTCAAATATTAAATACTCCAGCCACCGTTTCGTATCATACTGCAGCCAAAGATTTTGATGCAGCTAAACAAAAAGCAGGTGTAAAAACAATCGCCTATTTATTGGAAGGGCAATTTGAAAGTTATTTTTCTAATCTAATCTTGCCTTCAGACCCACGATTTACGAGTTTTAAGTCAAAAGATAAAAGCTCAAAAATTATTATTTGTGCTGATGGCGACCTACCCACCAATGACGTTGATGAAAAGGCACAGCAACCTCTCCCATTGGGTTTTGACAAATATTCAAAACATACTTTTGCCAATAAAGATTTTGTAAAAAATGCGGTCGATTACCTTTTAGAACCAGATGGAATCATCGCTTCAAGAAGTAAAACTGTAAAATTGAGACCCTTAGATAAGGCAGAGATTTCACAGAACATGACCAAATGGCAAGCTATCAATTTGCTCGTCCCTTTTGGATTACTGGGTATTTTAGGATTATTATTTTCATTTACAATTAGACGAAAATACCTTTAATTATTCATGATTTGACCAAAAGATGATTTTCCAATAAACCGAAAAATGTTTTTTGAAGAAAATCCAAACAGGCAATAAAAACAATTATAAAAGCATTAAATGCCCGTAAGCGAAATATTTCACAAACTTCAAAACGTATATTTGGGCATTCCATGCAACCTCTAAAAACAATTATAACTGCATGAAAAAGCCCTTTTTCATACAATTATTTGCAATCCAATTGCGATTTGTCTAATTTCACGTTTTGAAAAATCCAAATCTTAGAAATACATTTTAATCGATAAAAACCAATGAAGTTTTCAGTATCCTCTTCACTCATTCTCAAACAACTTTCTGCCATAAATGGAGTAATTGGTGGCAATACTTTAATCCCAATTTTAGAGAATTTCTTATTTAAATTAGAGGACGGAGTATTAACGGCCATTTCCTCAGACTTACAGACTGTGATGATTACCAGTCTTGAAGTGGATAGTAAAGATCAAGGTTCAATAGCTGTGCCAGCCCGACTACTTTTAGAAACATTGAGAAGCTTACCCGAGCAACCTGTGGCTTTCAATGTAGATGAAGAAACTTTTGGAATTGAATTGATTACTGAAAATGGTAGATATAAATTAGCTGGAGAAAATCCAATCGATTTTCCAAAAACTCCAACTGTCAATAAAAACTTATCCGTTGAAATGCCAGCGAATACTTTGAGTTCGGCTATTTCCAATACAATTTTTGCTGCTAGTAACGATGATCTTAGGCCTGCGATGACAGGTATCTATTTGATGCTCACCAACGAAAAAAGTACCTTTGTGGCTACTGATGGCCATAAATTAGTACGAATTATCAGAACCGATGTAAAGTCGACCGTTGAAACTAACCTGATCATTCCTAAAAAAGCACTTAATTTATTAAAAAGTACTTTGCCCGCAGATAGTTCGGCGGTTGTGGCTGATTTTGGTTCTTCACATGCTTGTTTTAGTTTTGGCAATATTCAAATGTACTGTCGATTAATTGATGAAAGATATCCTGACTTTAACAATGCAATCCCTACTCAAAATCCAAATGTATTGTCGATTAACAGACAAGAATTTTTGAATGCTCTCAAAAGAATTTCGATTTTCTCGAATAAAACCACTCATCAAATCAGACTTAAATTAGGAGACGATACTTTGGTGCTTTCGGCGGAAGACATCGATTATTCCAATGAGGCGAATGAAAAACTCATCTGCGATTACGAAGGTGAGCCTCTCGATATTGGATTTAATGCCAAATTTTTGGCCGAAATGATTGGCAATTTATCGTGCAAATCAATCAATTTGGAGATGTCGGCACCTAATAGAGCTGGACTTATCATTCCAAAAGAGCAAGTTGAAAATGAAGATTTATTAATGCTAATTATGCCAGTTATGCTCAATAACTACAATTCATAAAATAATACTCATTTAAATTGTCAAAGAAAACCACGTCTATATCAAGGACGTGGTTTTTTTGTTTTCAAGAAGTTTTGCTAAATCAATTGGCCTTTTTAAACCATATGGCTTATATTTGCAAAAAAGTATGCTAGAAATCGCCATTAAATTAAGTATATAAGCGGTCCGCCGACCAATCGAAATGCTTGAATTGGCGATTCAGTGAGGCAAATAATAAACAATTATATTCTCACAAAAAACCATTTTCTAAAACTGAAAGATAGTTTTTAGCCCTAAAATTAAATCTAAATAATTCAAACAAATATTTCAAAATGTCGTATTTAAGAAAAACCAAAATTGTTGCTACGGTGGGGCCAGCTTCTGCCTCAAAAGAGATGCTCTTGAAACTAGCGCAAGCAGGTGCCAATATATTTCGTCTTAATTTTTCGCATGGTACTCACGAAGATCATCTTCAAAGAATAAAATCAATCCGTGAGCTAAATTTGGAAAATAATCTGAATTTAACCATTCTTCAAGATTTGCAAGGCCCAAAAATTCGGACTCAAATGGTTGAAAATGAAGGAGTTGAATTAATAGCTGGCAACCAATTGATATTTGCAATGGACGAAACGCTACTGGGTACAGCTGAAAAAGTAGGCACCACTTATACCTCTATGTATAAAGATGTGAACCCTGGAGAACGAATTTTGATGGATGATGGCAACCTTGAAGTAAAAGTATTATCGGTTGACCCAACTACCCACGACGTAATTACTGAAGTGGTATACGGTGGAATCTTAAAGTCCAAAAAAGGAATAAATTTACCAGGAACAAAAGTTTCTTTGCCTGCCTTGACAGAAAAAGATCATGCGGATTTGATATTTGGATTGGCTCATGATGTGGATTGGATTGCCCTTTCTTTCGTGAGAACGGCTCAAGATATCATTGACGTTAAAAAGATAATAGCTGACGCTGGTAAAACTACGAAAGTAATTGCCAAAATTGAAAAGCCTGAAGGTATTACAAATATTGATGAAATTATTAAAGTGACTGATGCCATAATGGTGGCTCGTGGCGATTTGGGTGTGGAGCTTGATGGAGCGATGGTGCCACATTTACAAAAGGAAATGGTTGCTAAATGTATTGCAGCCGCAAAACCTGTCATAGTAGCCACTCAAATGCTGGAAAGTATGAAAGACAATCCAGTGCCAACTCGTGCCGAAACTTCTGATGTAGCCAATGCAGTATTGGATGGAGCTTCGGCCACTATGCTTTCTGCTGAATCGGCTTCTGGAAAATACCCAGAGATTTCTGTTAAAACAATGGCTCATATTATTCAAACCGTCGAGGAACAACAAAATAGAATTGAAATTATAAAAGGTGATGAAGCGGCCATTTATTTCAAAAATCACTCAGCGACTGGTGATAATACCTCAAGAATGATTGCGAGTGCATGTAGGCTTGCCCGTGATACCAAAGCAAAAGCGATTTTGTGCATCACACAAAGCGGAGAAACAGCATACAAATTATCTTCGCATAGGCCAAAAGCTAACCTTTTTGTGTTCACCAACAACAGAAATTTACAAACTACAATGGGCTTGATTTGGGGTGCAAAAATTATTTATTATGATGGAGAAAACAAATCAGTTGAAAAAATGATTAATAATTTCACAGACATCTTAAAAGCAGGTGGTGAACTTGAAAAAGGGGATGTGTTTATCACAACACTAAGTATGCCAGCCGATAAAGGACTGAAAACCAATACAGTACAAATGGGTGTAGTGGAATAAAATCAGTTCAATTTGCCAAGTAGAGGTTTCAAAAGCAAAAAGCCAGAATTATTTTCTGGCTTTTTGCTTTTTATTAAAATTTAAAATCTTCTAAACCATCAAAAGTAACTGGATATTCCAAAACTAAAACCGCCTGTTTTAGCAGGAATATTGCCTAATATATCTTTTTGCTCTTGATAGCGGTAATTGAGCCTGAATACCGTTTGAGAAGTAGGCCTAAAACTAATAGCAGGCACAATACTCCATAATTCATCCCCAATTTTTTCATTATTTTCTCTGAATTTGCCCACATTCCAATCTACATATTCGAATCGACAGGCTAGGTTCAAGGTTGCTTTTTCCCAACCCGCCATTTTCCTTTTTAAGATAGGCTGAACAATATCTAAAAAGCCACCACGCTGTTTATTGCCATATTGCTGACTATAATTTTCAGGCACATTTACGGAAACCCAAGCCCACTCACCAGTGACAAAAGTTTTAAGTGTAGGTATTGTGGTATTATAATCAAGTGCCATAACTTTCAAATGCCTTTTTTGATCCAATACAATTCCATCTTTTTGATATTGATTGAAAATCCCACCCATATATGAAAACCCAAACTCTCCAACGCTAGTTTGTTTTACAGCAACTTTCGTGGTAAACAGAGGAGTACCGCTAGCTGATTCTTCAAACCGATCGGGATTGCTTTTAGAGGCAGGTAAAAATGTTTTATTTTGCTCATTATCAATAATGGAATTGTCAAAGCCTCCT
>JAZKGO010000024.1:45537-69441 GCA_040385875.1 Bacteroidota bacterium | reverse complement strand
AGCTAAACTAATTCCAGTTATTATTAATAATAATTTTACCTTTTTCATGAGTATATAATTGTTTTTTAAATGTCTCATGGAATACCCAATATTCATCTTCGGTTTGTATTCAAAGACTTGGTTATGGGTATTTCATGTGTATAAAAATTTTATGGTTAAAAAAGGGATATTAATTATTTAATTTTTCTTTTCAAAGAATTAATTTGACGCTTCATTTGAGCATTCTCCTTTTTCATTTCAATCATATAAAGGGTTAACTCTTCAATTTTCTCTAATAATTTAACATCTGTTTTATGTAAATCATTTCCTTCGATAGCCATCTCTGCTGCTGAAGGTATATTTGGAAGATGTTTATTGGTATTAATATATTTCTCAACTTCTGTAAGAGTTAATTTCTTATAGTCTTTATTGAATACATAATCAGCCCAATCGTTAGAGTTTTTGATAGCTACTTTTACTTTCTCAGTTAAAATTCCATCACTTACATACATTCCATAACCCAAAGGCATTGAAGTGATTCCTTGGCCGATGATAATTCCTCTTTTATTTTTATTGATCAAATAATCATTTTTCAAAGTCCAATTTTCATTGAATGAACTACCTATTGGAGAGCCAGCTACTGAAATATTATTCTCATCTACTCCCAAACGAGCTGGAGCAGTACCTGTGTATAAATAGACCTTTCCTGTAGCATCAGCCACTAAATATTGTACAGCTGTACCTCCAGGAGCATCAGTTGGCAATCCTTGAAAGCGAACGGTTCCATTCACATGTAATTTATCCGTTGGGGCCGCAGTTCCTATACCAATTTTAACTGATAAATTATCCCATTGTCCCAAAATAACCGCATCATCTTGTTCTACTTTACTCTGATATCCAATAGCAGTTCCTCTTTGTCTTGAAGGGCTTGCACTACCAGCATAAGCACCCAAATACAAATTACCTAGGCCAGAAGTATTATTAATCCCAGATTGAAATCCAGCAAATACATTACCCGTTCCAGTATTAACAGTACCTGATGAAGTTCCCAAAAATACATTAGAATTACCCGTGTTACCAAAACCTGCAGAAGTACCCATCATTAAATTACTTGTTCCTGTATTATTACGACCTGCATCATAACCAGCAGCAGTATTATAATTACCTCCAATATTATTTGCAAGACTATTGGCTCCCAATGAAGCATTAAAGCTACCAGTTGATGACCTTCCTGATGCGCCACCTACGAATGTGTTATAGTCACCAATAGTTGATAGGTTTCCTGAAATTATACCTACAAAGGTGTTTTGGATCCCTGTATGCCCCGTATTACCAGCGTTTTCGCCAACCGAAGCATTTCCAGTTCCAAATGATTTAATTACTGGAAGGTTATTGAATTTGATTACTTTACCAACGGCCATGTTCAAATCTGAACCCAAAGTAACAGGAGTGGAAGCAGGATTGGTAGTAATAAATTGTGCCTTAATGGTAGTCGAAATTACAAAGGCCAAAAGAAGGTAAACTATTTTTTTCATGATTCTTTATATTTAAATTTTTGTTTTGTTTTGATAGTAGAAATATATATTTAGACTTTTTGTTCAATCAAATTTAATAGAATTCAAATTAAAACTCCAAACAATTCATTTAATAAGTTATTAAACGGCTCAATTTATAATTCTTACTACTAATTTGTTAAAAATTAAGCAATTGACCCACTCTTTCCTATTGAAGTGAATGCTAATTTACATTCTTTTTTTATCTATTCCTATCACGAAAATGGGTGATTTTTAGATTTTTTTTACAAATTCTTTACAAATACTCCAAATATTTGGTAGCTAGAACAGCTCTATCAAAATGATTTTTTGCATAGTGATAGCCATTTAAACCATGAATCTGCATCAATTCTGGTTTTAGCAGATACATTCTTATTTTTTCAGCAAAATCAGCTGGATTTTCTGGTTCTACAAACATACCTGCATTGGCCTCTTCCACCAATTCTTTCGAAACTCCCTCTATAGCCATTAAAATAGGTTTTTGGCAAGCCATATAATCAAAAGTCTTATTGGAATAAACCGTTTTAAAAGTATCTACTTTTTTAAGAACGGAAGTGCCTATATCAGAAGCCAGAATATATTTGAAGACTTCCTTTTTGGGAACAGAATCAATAAATCTGATATTGGTCAATTTCCTTTTTTTCGTTTCCAATTGCAGTTTTTCTTTTTCCATGCCATCTCCAATTAATAGAAAAAGCACGTTGGTCTCTTTTAATAATTCCGCAGTTTCGATAATTTGAATTAAATGATTGGCTACCCCGTGTGCTCCCACATAGGTAATTACTAATTTATTTTCCAAATGATGCTCTCTCCTAAAAGAATCAATATCAAAATTCTTTAGGAGTTCTTCGCTTAAACTAAAATCAGCAGCATTGGGAATCAGTAATATTTTATTGTCTGGAACTCCTTTTTTTTCAATTAAAGCCTTTTTAAAGGCGGGCGTGAGTACGTTAATCAATTTGGCCTTTTTGTAGATAAAGCCCTCAAACCAATAGGCCAATTTAATAATGAATGGATTATTTAAAACACCCGTATCAATAGCTGATTCTGGCCAAAGGTCTCTAATCTCAAAAATAAAAGGTGTTTTTTTGAATTTAGACAATA
Organism: Bacteroidota bacterium; assembly: GCA_040385875.1. Classification (GTDB taxonomy): domain Bacteria; phylum Bacteroidota; class Bacteroidia; order Cytophagales; family Spirosomataceae; genus JANMZR01. The sequence continues at coordinate 66,805 of JAZKGO010000024.1, read as the reverse complement.
CATAAGCCGTAATTCCAACAAATAATGGTGGGGAGGTGACTATAATTATGTCATAGTTACCCTTAATTTTAAAAAGCCCTGCCCAAATAGTTGAAAAAACAAAGGAAAAATAAGCCCAAAGTCGCCCTATGAAATTAATATTATAGGCTTCAGAGACATGGCATCTTATTACCTTAATATTATCTTCCAGCTGGTCTTCAAAAAAATACTTCCCCTTATATCTATCAGATTTTTTGCCTGTTGAGTAGTGAACCATTCCCGCTAATACTGTTATTTCATGGCCTTTATCCGCCCACATACGGGACATTTCATTCCAACGAGAGCCTCCCGCATCATTTTTCTCTAAGAAATATTGGTGAATAAGCAGTATTTTCAATGGATGGATAAAATTGAGTTGCTTGGAAATTTAGTTTATCGTTTAATCACCAAAACATTAAAAGTGATTTTTTCTGGCATTGGACTCAAGTCTTCTAAAAAAATATTCCAATTAGTCCCGTCCCACCGAATCCCAAATGGTTTAGTTAAATAATTATCATTTTCGTTGGCAAAATAATGAGTGACGATTAAAATATCATTGGCATTATTGGCCTGAGTAGTATTGGGGATAATAAAAGAATAGTTGGCATTCGGATTTATACTTCCTGTTGAGCTAACCTGAAAGGCTGCAGGTTTTGATCCAGATATTTTAATTCCGCCATCTAATTCTATAGAAGGGCCATTGGCTCCATTTTGAAAAAAGCCAGTTGGGAATTCACTTGAAAAATTAAACGAATATAACCCCCTATTATTGGAGCTGGTAAAAACTCCTCCTATAGCCATTTCTGAATGAGAGGAGATTCCATGATTGGAGTTAGATCTGGCTGCTATGCCTAATCCAGAATTAGATATAGCAGCGACTCCATAGCCTGAATCTGAAAATCCAGCCATTCCACTTCCTCCTCCTTGTGCTCTACCATACACTCCCGATCCAATTCCGGAAGTTTGTCCAAATACTCCATTGCTATTTTTTGAAAAACCTTGCACGCCATCTCCTTCATTGTTCTTAAATAAACCAGTTGGTGAGCCTACTGAATTATTTTCAGCCTCAATGGCACTTCCTCCGCTGCCTCCGAAACTATTAATAAATTTACCTGCTGATAATGGTGAAAAAGTTTGCACCAAAATGCCGTGACTATTTTGTGAAATTGTTGATAATGCGGTCTCTTTCGCAATAAATGAAGCAGCTAGCCCAAAACCTAAATTTTTAACGTTTAATATCGCATCTGACAAGTTTTCTTCATAAACTATGGGCATTTTGGATCGAGTGGCTCTTCGCCAGCCAGCATTGAATACGTAAATTTCTTCTTCATCGGTATCATAAACCATCAAACCTAATGCTGGCGAAACAATTCCTGTTCTTGACAATGAGTTCATCCTAGGAATAAGAATACCTTTGTTAGAAGAGGATACATCCAATACAGCAGAAATGTCTGGGAGTGAATTGGTCTCGTTCAAACCGAGTTGGCCAAATAAATTAAATTGACCAATCAATAATAAATTATTCAGCAGGATTAATCTTATAATTTTTAAATTCATGGTATCAATTACTTATAATTTACAATAAAGTTACATTAATTAGCGGATAAGTGGCCTTTAACAATTCTCGATTTTAGTTACTATTTTATTCCCATTTGAATAAAATTTAATTTGTTGAGTGTTCTCCTTTTTACCATAATATCCTGAATACCAACCATGTAATTCATTTTCTATCAACACATTTCCATTTTCATCTTTTGCCAAAATAATATAATCCTTTTGAAAATTTTCATTAGGATTCCAAATTTGCACTAAAGGCAAGTCGCAATTATTAGTAATTTCATCGGTAATTTCCCATTTTAATTGTTGCTTGTATTTTCTGACCACCCTTTTATGTATAATATTTTTTCCAACCTCTTTGAAGGCTTCAATTGCTCCAATGAATTCAAAATATTGATTCGTTTCAGTTAGTTGAGCTGATTTAGTCTGCGACCAATCATACCAAATAAACCTAGGTCCTTTCTTCATTTGATCATAATTCCCTAACATCACTGTATTATGAGATTGAGTGCCAATAAAATATCGGATGGTTTCTTCATCTGTATTGTATTTATAAGAACCTCCGTCACGCAAAATATTTTCCCCTTTTACCCAAATATCTAAGTGCAAATTATCGGCTTGGGAAGGCCTATCTTTATGGTTGCCGCATCGGATAAACGTAAGTACCTCTTGCTCTTTAAACAAATAATAGCCCCCTATTTCAAAGCTAAATTTACCTCTAAAGATCTTACTTTCCACTTTTTGAGTATTTTCGCAAAAATACCAAAAGCTGTCTTCAAAGGCCTCACAGTAGTTTTTTTCGTTAAAATAAAAATACAAAGCATTCAATTGAGGTCTATAATCCCGAAAATCTGCCTCATTCAATGGGAAAAAAAGTGCTCCATCATTGGCACCATAATTAGGCAATTGACCAGAAGTATCGTCTTGGCAAATCATCAAAAAATCTAAGCTTTTTTTAGCTCGGCTATCAACAAAGTCAGAAAACTCTTCGCCATTTTTCTTTGAAAGCACCAAAGCCCATGTCAATAATTGAACCACTACTCGATGATAATTCATTGAAAATTGCAGAAACGTGCCATCCTCATATACCTGATAGGCTATTTCCTCTTCAAACCAAGCTTTACCATTCTTTTTCCAAGTATTTGATTCAGGAAAATGAGGTAGGAGTAAACCAACTAAATAAAGAGCCAATGTTTCTGTAATGGCATGGTTGTTTCGAACCGCAATTCTTGAAAAGTTGATATTGGCATACACATGGCTCATTTGCCAATAAATGGAATTCATTATTTGATTAAACAAGTCATCCGAAAGGTTTTTGGAGTTTTTGTAAAAAAACAGCGCATAAGTCCAATTCAATACCCTCAATGATATCTCCTGACTACATCGCCAATTAGGGCCTTGGTTCACAGGATTAGCCCGAATCCATGATTGTATTTCAGAAAATACAAATTCGGAATGATCCTCCTCAAAATGATAGTCATATCTAATGACAGTATACAAATAGGAGAATCTCGATTTTTCCCATACATATTTGATGTCACCAGATACTTTGGAAAAATCCTGAATTTGAGTCCAATGATCCAGAGGGTAGTTAAAATGGTTGTCAGGATTGGTAACCCAGTCATAATTAGTACCTAGTTCAAAATCTAAAGAACTAAAAAAAGTAAAAATACCAGCAATATTTTTTTCAAACTTAGCTTTTAGGGCTTCGCTGGGGGTTTTTGGAAAAAACAATTTTTCTCTGCTTTCGAAAAAAAATTGGGGAGTCGATTTTCTCCAATTTTCTAAAGAAGCCCAAGTTTTTATTTCAGGATTGGTGGGGAATTTCCTTTTTAATAGACCCGTTTTTATTTGAAATTCATACCAAATTCGAAAAAAAACATACCGCCAACCCATATTTTGGATGATTTGGAGGATGGATGTAGTTTTTTCGAATCTATTCATTTTGTAATCGGAAAAAATGGCTCGTTTACCCAATTGATGCTTTTAACCCGTTGGTTGAGCTTAATTATTAATTTTCACCCAGGCTCCCGTTTTCAATGATTCAATAGCAGCAAAACTTGCTAATGTGGTATTATAAATTTCATTAAAAGGGATAATCGCATTACCTCCAGCAATTGTGGTTTCAAGCAGTTTGTTGAATTGATGGGTATGGCCCTTATCAAGAGAAGTTTTCAAAGCACTAAAACCTTTGATACCAAAGGCCTCCGTTTTTCGAAAATTATCCATTATGATGGTTTTCTCATGAAAATATAATTCCAGCCGCTCTTTAGAATAGGCTTTACTTCCGTTCGAAAAATAATTGATTACAGCATTTGTTCCATTTTTATATTTCAACAAAATACTGGCATTGTCAGTATTTGCTTTAGGGTTTACTCCCATCGCATTCATACAAACAGAATCCACTAAACTACCTGATAGATAAGTAATTAAGTCAATAAAATGACAAGCCTCTCCAATAATTCTACCACCACCTATGGCCGAATCGTGTATCCAAACGTTCTCAGGAATATAGCCAGCATTCATGGTCGCAATGATGTTAAATGGCTCAGGATTATTCCCCAAAAGCTTTTTAATTTGAATTGCGTGGGGTGAAAACCGACGGTTGAAGCCAACCGATATTCTTTTACCTGAATCATTAAATGCTTTTTTGATGCTTTCAAGCTCTTCCCTATTTAAAGCCAGGGGTTTTTCAACAAAAACATTCTTCCCGTTTTTAAGGGCTTCCACAACTAATTGAGCATGTTGATTATGTCGAGTGGTGATCATCACTAAATCGATGTCTTTATCTTTCAAAATCTCACTACTATCGGTTGAGCTATTGACAAAAGAATACTTTTTGGCTAAAGCAGTGCCTGTGACTCCCCCTGCACTGGCAATGGTTTTAAGGATTGCCTTGGTTTTTGAAAGAGCCGGCAAAAGGGTCATTTTTGTAAAATTCCCTGCCCCTATTATACCTATTACCCCTTTTGAGCCTTCAAAAGAGTGCTCCTTTAAAACCACTTGACGATTGGGAAGGCTCAATTCACTATATTTCAAAATGGAAGCAATGGCTCCAGATTTACCCATGTTCCCATAAATGTTTTGGTAATCGGCCAAATCTACAATTTCGGTAATGAGGGGTTTTACATTTAATTTCCCAGTGGAAATTGCTTGTAAAATAGTTTCAAAATTTCGCTTTTCGGTCCATCGAACAAAGGGCAATGGGTAATCAATTCCTTTTTGTTCATATGCCTCATCATAGCGCCCAGGGCCATAAGAGCATGAGACCTGAAAAGTCAATTCTTTCTCATAAAATTCCGCTCTGCTTATATTGAGGCCTATTACTCCCACCAAAATGATTCGTCCCCGCTTTCTACTCATTTTGGCCGATTGAGATATTATTTCATCTGTTTTATTCGAAGCGGTAATTATGACTCCATCGGCACCAATTTGGTTGGTTAATGCCATCACTTGGGTAGAAACTTCAATTCCGTTTGAGGGATTAATCGTATGAATCCCTTTTTGCTTTGCAATTTCAATTTTTGAAGGATCTAGCTCAATACCAATTACTTGGCAGCCATTTGCAATTAATAATTCCGCAGTTAAAAGGCCAATTAATCCCAACCCATAGACTACTACGGTTTCGCCAATGGTTGGATTGAGCAATCTAATTCCTTGCAACCCGATTGATGCAATTACTGTAAATGTCGCTTCTTCATTGCTTACATTTTCAGGGATTTTTACCGCCAAATTTTGAGGAACCGTTACAAACTCCGCATGTTGTCCATTGCTGGCCACCCGATCGCCAATTTGGAAACCAACCACTCCCTCGCCCACTTCTAAAACGGTGCCGACGTTACAATATCCAAGCGGTAATGGCTGCTCCAATTTATTAAAAACTGCTTCTAAAGTTGGAATTAGCCCTTCTGATTGTATTTTATCTAAAACTTGCTTTACCTTATCTGGTTGCTGGCGAGCTTTTGATAATAGATTTGATTTTCCAAACTCTACCAACATTTTCTCGGTTCCGAGGGAAACCAAACTATGACTAGTTTTTACTAAAATTTGACCTTTCCTAACTAATGGTGCAGGAATTTCGTCCAAAATAGTTTCGCCAGTTTTGAAAGATTGGATGATTTGCTTCAATAGGTTATTTATTAATATATGTACTCAAAATCTGATTCTTTTCTATTCGACTTGGGTAGTTGATAAGCACTGCTTTGTATTTACCTTTAAATACAAACAGGCTACCGGCTGAGGCTCCAATTACCCCAAATTTATGAATTAATTCAGTTATATCCTCAATTGTTCCAGCTCCACCTAATGCAGAGATTGGTATAGTTACAGCTTCTCTAATTTTACCAATTAAATCTAAATCATAGCCAGTCATCAGACCATCATAATCTATGGATTGAATAATAATTTCTCCAGCACCCAAACTTTCTACCTTTTTAGCAAAATCTACCGGATTTAAGCCCGTTGATTTTTTGCCATTTAAAATAAAAACTTCCTGTTTTTTTAAGAATCCAGTTCTTTTTACGTCTATTACCACTACAACACTTTGGCTACCAACTGCTTGAGCGATTTCAGTTATTAATTGAGGGCTTTCAATAATAGCCGAACTAATCGCAACTTTTTCTGCTCCAAGACTAATTATTTTTTTTGCGTGTTCAACAGTTTTTACGCCACCACCATAGCATAATGGCATTCGACATTCTGAGGCAAGGTTTTTAATCAGGGTAAAATTAGGCTCTCTGTTTTCAGCACTGGCGTCAATATCCAATACAATCAGTTCATCGACTTCCTTTTCGTTAAAAATTTTAACTGCATTTAAGGGATCGCCCAAATATTTGGAATCCTTGAATTTTACCGTCTTAATTAAACCTTTGTCTCTTACCAAAAGGCATGGTATTATTCTTGGTCTTAGCATGCTAGATTTGCAAAATTTCGGAAAATTTCTACTCCATTTTGATGGCTTTTTTCGGGATGAAATTGAAAACCGTACACATTCTTGTGGTTTATGGCTGAAGAAAACTCAATTCCGTATTCAGTGGTTGCCAATATATCATCATTATTTTTACATTCAAAATAATAACTATGCAAAAAATAAAAGCCATTTTCGCTTATTATATTTTCAAATAATTGGGATTCTTTTTGGGGTTGTACCGTATTCCAGCCCATATGGGGAAGGTAAGGCTTGGTTTGGAGCTTTTCAATGTCAAATTTTTTCACCTGCCCATCAATCCATCCAAATCCCTCTTCCGCCCCCTCTTCACTACTTTTCCCTAATATTTGCATCCCAACGCAAACACCTAAAATAGGAACTTGTTTTTCAACCACTAATTCATTCAATAAGTTTTTAATACCTAATTGTTTGAAAGCCTTCATAGTTTCATCAAAATCTCCCACTCCAGGAAGAATTAGTTTTTTTGCCTCTTTTAATACATTAGGATCCGCCGTTAATTGGTATTTAATACTTAATCTTTTATAAATATTCGCAATTGCATGAATATTCCCAGAACCATAATCTATTAAGGTAATCATCGTTTTATAGCGTATTCAATGCCTATTAATTTCAGTACTTTGGCACCCATTTTAAATAAACCTACTTGATTTTTATAATCCTTGTAGCTTTTATTCTTGGAATCCATATAATGTTGTAATTCCTCAATCTCAATTCCAAGTTTTGTTGCTACGAATTCAAAATCATTTATTGAGTCACTTTTATCAATTGCAGGTTTTGAAAGCTTTAATAGCGCTTCCTCACGGGTCATTTGATTTGTTAAAATCAAGCTTGAAAATTGTACTCGGCGTGTATCAAATCCAAATTTAGTTGGTAGCCAGTACCCCTCATAGAATTTTGTGAATCTAGATTCATAATGTTTTTCTTGTGAAGGTACCCAACCATAGGTTTTTTGAAGAAATTCAACTGCCTCCTTTTTAATATAAGGCATATAATTAAGGGGCTTAATCACTTGAATTTTTTTGATATACCTTAAAAAGATTTTATGCTTTAAAATACTGCTAAATGGATAGGTTTTCATGGGTACCGTTCCAAATTTTGAAATGATATCATTAATTTGAAACATATCAGTCCCATAATAAAGCCATTCCATAGGGTTTCTTACACATTCTGTTGAGATATTTCCCCCATTTAGAATATATTTTATTTTATATTTTTCAGCAAATTTATATAAAGTTGCGATAAAGGCATGATCTTGAGGGAGGTCTATATGGGGTACTCCTGATTTGAAAAAAGCTAACTGAAAATCACGCATTTCTTCCCAATTAATCACCTCAGTATAAAGATCCAAGCCTAATTTATCAATCATTAAATTAATATTATTCACCGCCAATTCTGAATTCCACCCACCATCCACATGAAATACCAAAGGCCTTAGGCCCAGCTCTTTGACGGCTAAATGTAATAAATAAGAGCTGTCAGTTCCTCCACTCATGCCTAATATGCAGTCAAAATCTCTTTCCTTTCCATCCTCCTTAATTTTTTGTATTATTTTACTGAGTTTGTTTTTGTCATTAAGGTCGGCCTTCCATTTGGGTAAAACTCTACTATAAAAATCATTACAGTGGTCACATACACCTTTTTCATCAAATACAATTTTTGAATCGGAGGTATCCATCACACAATTGGTACAAATTTTATATTTTCTCATGATTGTTTTAAATCTGAATAGCTTTTTCGGCAATATTATAATAGGAAAACCTCTGAGGTCCTTCCTCGGTACACCTATTTAACATGCCCTCATATAAATGTTCTTTTTCAATAACCTGGTTCAATTGACTAGTGATTTCTTCTACACTTTCTTCCTTTAAGAAAAGGCAATTACCTCCAAAATCCAAATGTTCCATACCTTCCCATTTTTTGAAAATACAGGGTAGTCCAAAGCCAAGTGCCTGCTCCCAAATGACCGAGTGAGTACCTGGGAATACCCCAAGGTCAGCAGCAAAAATTAGTTCATAAATTTTATTTGAATCAACCCAATCTAATATAATTATCTTATCATTTTTGACTAACGACCTAAAAAATTCTTCCATTTCAACTGAAGGTTTTCCAAAAACAATCAATTTTATAGATTTATGCCGAACTTTTTCAATTGAATTGATTAATAAATCAATATTTTTTCGTTTGTCTATTTTACCTCCCGATAATAAAACAAAATCTTCTTTTTTTATTCCTAATTTTTCCCGTATTTCTAACCTGATATTTTCTTTGTCGTTGAAATTGATATTTGAATAATCGGCTCCAAAGGGTAAAACATCTAATTTGTTTATGGCCACTCCATATATTTGATTATAAAAGGCAGCCCTTAATGGGAGAGTCCCATAAAATTTAAGAACGTATGGTTCTATCCTTTTTACACACCATTTATAGATTACTTTATGAAGAATATTTTTTGAAATCCAGTTTTTACCACTATTAATAAAATCCGTATGACAATCCGCAAAAACTTTTACCTCAGGATTTTGAATTAAATATTTTCTAATTTCAGTAACCCCCATAAATTGGCAATCATGAATAAATATAATGTCTGGTTTAAAATTTGAAATATTTTCGTAAATATTTTCATAAATTCTTAATTTCCTGACCAAAAAATTGGGCAAATAACTCACAAATGGGATTCTTGTGATCGGTATTCCTTCAGAAGTAAAATAACTAGCAGGCTTAACATACCCTTTTTTTGTTTTATTAATATAATTTTCGGTAGAGGCTAATATTTTTACCTCATGCCCTTGCAATTTATGCATTTTGGGTAAAATGTTTTCCTGGTAGCCAAAATCATCAATGTAAAATGCAGCCAAACAACAATGCAATACTTTCATGCGTAAATAATTGGTTTTTAAAGGTCGCATGGAATCGCCAAAATATACATCTGCGATTTCTGTACGATTTGTAATGGCGATTTCATTTTAAAATCTTATCTAAAAATAATTTAGGTTCAGTAAATAGATGGGCAAATTCCTTAAGTTGCTTGTCATCCATAGTCCACCATTTGGATGCTTGAAGTTTTTCACAAGTTTCTTTGTCAAATCTCATTCTTATAAGCTTGGCAGGGTTACCCGCATAGATTCCATAAGCAGTCATATCCTTTGTTACTATTGACCCCATACCAATTACGGCTCCATCGCCGATTGTCACACCCTGTTTGATTATTACCCCCTGCCCAATCCAAACATCATGACCAATTTCTGTCGTTTTGGTGGATTCTCTCTTATGCTTTGAGAATTTGCCTTTTATGCTGTCTTTACCTTCATAAAATACTGGAGACATTGATACCCATTCCATTGGGTGCATACCACCACCAATCACAACATTACTGGCAATTGAAGTAAATGGGCCAATTTTGGCATTTACAATTTGACAGTCATATCCACAATAAGAATGCTTATCAAATTTAACATTTACAATATTAGATCCAGCTTCTATTGAAGAAGTCGGATGTATTTCACTTCCAACAATGGCCGCACCTCTTATTTTTTTAAAAAGCTTTGACCAATAGTATATTAATTTATTCAACATTTAACTATCAATAAATTGATTAAACCATAATTCGACACAGAGAATTCTAAATAATAAATTGCTGTGATTTTTAGTTTTATTATTGTGTTCATTAATTAGTTTTTCAATTCCCTCTCTATTAAATAATCCTCTATCCATAAATTTTTCTGACCTTAGGATTTCAATCGGCTTAATAATTCCACCATATTCATTTTTAAAAAATTGTGAAATCGGTGTATTAAACCCAAATTTAACAGGATTATTGAGAATAAAGTCTGGCACTAACCCTTTCATCGCTTTTCGATGTATATATTTGCCAAGTCCGTGATGTATTTTATATTGCCAAGGTAGCTCAAATGCAAACTCGACAAGCCTATAATCCATAAAAGGCAATCGGCTTTCCAAAGAATTGGCCATAGAAATGGCATCTCCATAATGAAGTAAATTGACTAATCCACCCATATGCTGCTTCCTTAAAAATTCATTAATTGAATTTTTACATTTTTGGCCTTCATAAGGTGGGTAGTCCTTTAATTTTTCGCAGTTTTCCAGCTTTTTACCGTATATTTTTTCAAACCCGTTCATTTTGGAATTTAATTTTGAAATAAAACCCATTTCATTACTTAATATTCTAAAAAATAGAACTAAAGAATCTTTAATAGTATAAGATTTTGAAAAATTCTTCACAAAATAAAATAGCTCTTTAAATTTAAATTCTTTCAAATACTCAATCACAACCATCCCAAATAATGAAGTAATATACCCCCCTAATAACTCATCAGCTCCCTGTCCTTCAAGAATAACAGTAACATCTTTTTTTGCTTTTTCCATTACTTTCATAAGCGGAAAAATTGCAGGGGAGCTATTACCGCTTTCCAGATGAAAAACAATCTTCTTTAATTCATTAAGAGCATCGTCGTATTGAATATCAACAAAATGTGGATTCAATTTCAATTCTTGAGTGCATTTTGCAACGATAGCTGCCTCATTTATTTCGGTGCCCTCCGAATAGGTTTTCTTCTCAAGTATATCGTATTCATTTGAATTGAATGCAGCAGTATAAGTATTATGTTTTTGATTATTAAAAGTTCTGAGGCTTCCGACAATTGAGGTTGAGTCGATTCCTGATGACAAGGTTGTACCCACAGGAACATCGCTTCTCATCCGCAATCTTACTGAATCATTGAAAAGATATAAATACTGATTTTTAGCCTCCTCAAAAGATATCTTTTCGTTTACTTTTGTGGGATAATGCCAATATCGATAATTTCTTATACTCCCTTTTTGAATTACAAGATTATGGCCAGGTTGTAACCTCAAAACATCTTTAAACCAAGTATTTTCGTGCTGGGCCCCAACACTTGATCTGCAATAATTGGAAATTGCATTATAATTGGGAACCTTCAAAGAAGGGAAATAAGAAAGTATTGCCTTTATTTCAGAAGAAAAAACAAGCTGATTATCGATTAAAGCATAATTGAAAGGCTTTACCCCAAATCTATCCCTTGAACAGAAAAAGGTTTGCTCTACCTTGTCATAAATGACAAATGCCCACATACCATTAAAATGATTCACACAATCTTCACCCCAATATTTATAAGCATTCAGTAGAACTTCAGTATCACTTTCGGTTTTGAAAATGGCTCCTTTTAAGAGGAGTTCCGATTTAAGTTCTAAATAATTGTATATCTCACCATTATAAGTAATCCAAAATCGATCATTATCAATACTAAAAGGCTGATTACTTTCTGCTTTTAGGTCAATTATTGATAATCTTAGATGGGCGAAAACGGCCTTGTTTTCAAAAAGCTGAATCCCTTTAGCGTCAGGACCCCGATAACTCATTGTTGAAATCGCATTTTCAACTTTTGTGAGATCCAATTCCAATTTATGGTCCTCTAACGCTATAATTCCAAATATTCCACACATAAATTATGCTTTTTTATCAATCTTTATGGTAAGTGCCAGTGAAAATAAAATCCATGATTCAGGGTTTACAAAAATTGAACCTGACGTTAAAGACAAAGATATTGTCAAAATACAAATTAAGAAAATAATGAAAAGTTCTCGATTATCTGATTTAAAAACATAAAAAAATCTTACCATAAAGCTCAAAAAAGCCGTAAAATAAAAAATACCACCTACAATACCTGTAGCCATTAAAACTTCAATCATCACATTATGTGGGTAGGTTTGATCGTAAGAACCTACAAAGTGATTTCCCAAAAGGGGATGCTCTAAAAAATCTTGAAATGCATATTGATACGCAAAATTTCGATACTCTTCCTGTCCAAATTCTTGTAATTCTTGTCCAATAGTAATTCTTTTTACAATTGTTAGTTCATCAATTTCAATTAGAAGAGAAAGTGAAATATAAATTACAATCGAGACTAAAAAGAAAATTGAAATGGATTTGAGCAGACGAGATATTTGAAATTTTGTTTGGAAATTCTTATAGGCAAAAGTTGCTAGAATTAACACAAAAAACGAATAAAAAGGCCCTCTTGAGGCACCAAAAGCTAAGTTTGCAATTCCCAGAACTACACAAAAAGCCAGTAAAAATTTATTGTAATTTTTAAAAAATAGGAACAAGTTTATAGATAAAATGGATAAAGACGCCCCAAAAAAAGATATTATGATTGGATTTAATAAATTGCCCCCTTCAGCGCTGAATTCAGATTCTATCTCTACTCTATATGACAGCATTTTGATTATATCTCCTTCTGACTGTTTTAGAGTAAAAAAGATCATACTAAGATTCGCTATTAAAAGAATATAAAACAAGTGTTTTAACAATAGTTTTTCATCCAGAAACGCCCTTGAGACTAAGATTACAAATGAAGGTATAAGCGTAGCTCCAAAAAAATAAGAATAGACATAGCTGGAATTCCCACCAATAAATCTAATTCCGTTAAAACTTATATCGCTTACCAGCCTTAGGCTGTAAATGACAAAAAATATAAATAAAAATAAGCCCTGAAATGTGATTTTGGGGAAATTAAAAACAACAATTTGAACAAAGAGAAAGACATAAAAAAGGGAATAAACTATTTTTAACGCAATATTTACAGGTGTGGAAGGCACTCCGCTTAAACCTATTATGGTTGCAGTAATAGGGTAGCTGAAACAACTTAATAGAATTGTCCAAACTACCATATAATTCTTAAAACTATAATTATTTAAAGTTTCTGAGATCAACTTAGCAATTTTTTAAGGTCAATTTTATTTTCGACTTCACTTTCAAGGTATACAAGAGCTCCATAAATACTTTCGAATTTTTTTCCTTTTACTCCAAAAAGTATTTTATTTAAGAGGATATAAGCTCTTTTTAAGTAAATTAAAAAAACATAGTATGAAACTTTTATGATTGATGTTATTTTTTCAAAAAAACCTTTGTCTTTAAACATCGCTTCAAAAATAATCGAGTAATATTTTTTATTACAGTAGGCAAAGCATGCCGCATACATTCTTTTAAAATTCAACCCATTTGTTATTTTAACCTGATTCGTAATGGTAGCAGATTTTATGAAAGCCTCTGCCCAGATAGTGGGAGCCGACCAAAACCTAGGAATCATCGGAGTCCAATTTTCAAAAGTGTTTGTTGGCAACGACTTTTCCGTTTTAATGTCTCCCTGATGGTCTCGTTGGGAGTTTTTGCCAGACATACTTTTACTGGATTGCCCTGAAACAATGATTGGAATATCGGTAAAATAATAATTTGAGACAAACGGTATGATTCCGATTGCATTGGCCATATCAGGAACTGGACCAGGAAAATACGTACCTACCAAATGCTTAAGTTTATCCAAAACAATCCTTGAAACTACTCCCTGATACAATCGGGGTATTTTGTACATATCTTGAGCGCCGATTTGCACTACCTTTTCTAACTGCTCTTTAGCATCTACCTTAATCAAATATCCTTTTAAATCAGCTTCAAACAAGACTCCATTCATCTGATTATTGATTGAAACAGCATGCTTCATGTCAGGCCATACGTATACTCCAATTTTACAATATAATGCATCTACTTGGTTCTTCTCCATCCATTCAACTACATCAATAGATTGTTTTAAAATGCCATCGTCATCTCCAATAAAAGTTACATACTTACCAGTTGAGTTGCCAACTGCCAGATCGCAGTTTTCTATCGCCGACATAGCCACGCCTTCATAAAAATACTTTATTCTAGCATCATTGCTGTATTTTGATATGAATTCAATAATGAAAGAATTGTCGTCGCTATTATCCTGAATAATCAATTCAAATTCATGACTCTCCCACATTAATAAACTATCAATCAAAACAGAAAGTGTTTCATATCTATTTTTTGTGGGTACTACAATACTTAATAATGGTCTATTTTTTGACAATTGTATTTGGATTTAAAACTCTAATAATTGATTGATTAAATTCCTTTTTGAAAAAAATGAACGTCGTTAATAATAAGGATATTATTACAACCAATCCCAGATAAATAATTTCAATAATTGGGCTAATCCCAACTGGTCTCACCTTATCTAAAACAAAAGTTATACCTCCAGCCACTACAATAGGGATGAGGAAATCCTGAAAAAGCCATTTTAAATATTCATCTTGCAAACTTTTGCGTAAATAAAAATAGACATTGACAAATAACATAAATGCATTGGATATTAACCATACCCATCCAAAACCAATCAATCCATAGGTTTTACCAAACCAATAATAAGCGGGCAATGTGAATCCAATATTTATTAAACAAGTGTAAATAATGGGCTTAAGGTCAGCACTGGCAACAGCCAAAGCATAAGGGATTACCTGCGATGCCAATAATAAACCTGAAACTATCATTAAATAATTAATTGGGATGGTCTCATTGGCAAAATGGGTGTTATTTGTCCAAATTGAGATAATCCTATAACTATTCATCAACAATGTTATCCCAATAACTGTACTGATAATGGTGGCAAGCTTTGCAAATTTATGGAAAAATAGCGAGGTTTTATTTTTATCTTGATTGAAGTATGAGTTAATCAAGAGGGGTGTGATGGCTGTGGCAAAAGGCCCGCAAATTGCTACTAAAATTTGACCCAATGTATAGGATGTGTTATAATACCCAAGATGGTTCAAAGTCATAAGCTTTGAAATTATAATTTTATCTAACTGAGAGTTAAAGGTGGAAAGAATAGAAATACTCAGAAATAAGCCTCCAACTTTCCATGTCTCTTTAAGTATTTTTAGATCAAAATAGGTTGAATTTTTTTTATCTTCAACATTAAAATAGGAAAACAAAACTTTTCTTTGAAAGAGAATATATATAATCACAACTAGAAATTGCCATATCAAAAAAGACAATACTGTTGGGAATTTCATAATCACAAAAATCACTAGCCCATTTCTGAATAATGAAAATATGAATTGAAAGAAATTGGCTTTGGCTTGCTTATTCATTGATAGCAATGCCCCATTATACAAGCTGGACTGCATTTGAAATATCGCATTGAATACCATCAAGACTATCGCATAGCTGATTTCATTTTTGCTTAATGATTTTAAAATGAACCAATATTTGGCAAAAAGAGGCGAAAAGGCAACCACAATGAGACCAATTGAAATAAATATTATTCCATAAAAAGTCTCAATATTTCTGATTAGTGAAAAATTTCGCTGCATTCGAGATTTTGAGTCGGTCTCAATCGCCAACTCCCTTCTTAATACGGATGAAAAACCCGCATCAAATAGAAAAATTACAGCTTGTATGGAAGATGCAAATAGGATTAAGCCATAGGCTTCTTCTCCTAGAAATTTTAAATAAAATGGCAGAAAAAAGTAGATCGAAAAAATACTCCAAAAGGTGCCAAAAAAGTTAGCCGTAATATTTCTTTTTAATAAACTAAGATTCATATACAGATAATTGATTTTAAAGGTTACATGGAATTCCTTGATTTTGATACAACTTCCTCTTTATCAATGGCTTGTGTCGGCAAAATCATATTCATTTCATGCATTTCATTTTTAATCTTTCCTTTTTGCGATGACCAATAAATGGTAGGGTCTAAAAACTTCCCAATCAATAATATCAAAATGAGCCTCCTTTAAGGTACCCATTAACAAATCGATATCAAATGTATGATGATGCACTATTCTGGTTACTTCATTATTAAGAGATCGCTCAACATGAGCCTCGTGGGTATCTACAGTTCCATCATTAGATAAATCATGTAATTCAATCACCTCTTGGATATGTGTTTGATCATTTTCAAGTGTGTTTTGTTTAAAATCATCAATAAGATGGGCTAATTGCGTCAAAGGTCGATTTCGATCATAAGTAAATCTCCTATCGGGGGCTATAATTATCAAATAGCCATTCTTTTTTATAATTCTTCGCCATTCATAAAGTGCTTTGATCGGATTGGCAACATGCTCTATCACATGTGACGACAACATAAATTCATAGGTCTCATCCTTTATTACAGACAAATCAATCGCATCAGCAATTATTTGTTTACCATTTTTTTTCCCCTCCTGAAAAAAGTAATTATTCCCTTCTTTTATATTTGACCAAAAATTATTGTCACTAAAATTAATATTATCTAAGCTTTCAATTATTTTGTAGATGGGAAAAGGACCTGTTTTATTAAAAACTGCGCTAGGCCCGCCAATTTCAATCCCCTGTTTTCTTTCAAATAAATGATAATTTCGAAGATAGACCTTCCTAGTTCTAGCCCTGTATTTTTTGTAAAGCCAAAGGAATGTCTTGGACTGGGTGAGTATTTTTTTTATTTTGGAAAGATTAATCATATTTTCATCAATTCATTCAATTCAATTAACTGCTCTTCCAAATCCTTTGAAACAAATTCTGGCTTTAACGTTCTGTTGATAACCAATTCTGTATCTTTCGAGTTTATTTTAAAATTCGTCTGAAAAACTTTCTGAAAAAGTTGTAATAATTCAAACTTTGATCTAATTTCTTCCGTGCCTAATTGGATAATTTTTCCTGTCAAAATTCTCTTTGTGTCATTAAAAACAAGTTCTTCCACTTTTTTACACCACTCCAATGTGGTAATCCCATTCCAAAAGTGATTGGCATAACCATCTAATAATGAATCAGTTGAATTTTTCAGAAACCAACCTAAGAGTCCCTTTGGATTATTTGAATTTCTATCAGGCCCTATGATAGATACTCTGATGATATAGGAATTTTTTTTATTCATCAAGGCTACTTCACCCAATCTTTTGCTATACCCATAGTCATCTTTTGCGTCACATTCTTGCTCAACACTATACCACTTTTGGGTAGCACCACTAAATACACAATCAGTTGATGGTTGAATTAATAGTTGATTTGAAGTGAGTGAATTAGAAATATCCAATGGTAAAATTGAATTGGCTACAAATAGTTCATTACTATCCTCAGATTTCTGTTTTATTTTTCCAATACAATTAATCACATATCCCTCCCCTGCATTTATTATTTTCGATATAAACTCCTGCCTATTATTTAACAGATATCGTTCATCGATACAAATCGTTTCATATTTTTGGCTAAAAAACGATGAAGCAATTTGACCTAGCATTCCTTTTGAGCCTAGAATAATAACTTTCATCGTATTAGGTAAAAAATTCGGTTTCGCCCATTAAATCCAACATATTAGATACCTCTTCATAATTTACTAATTGTTTTGTATTACCAGATGTATACTCATAACCAATTGGGTATACTGAATTGAGCTCAGGTTTACTATATTCAGCAGGAATCATGAAAAAATCTGGATTTTCAATGGCTCTTTGAATTTCATATTCATTTACCAATACCTCATCCAGCTTTTCGCCAGGCCTTATTCCTACAATATTTATTTTGTCAAAATCTCCGTCCCCATATTTAACCAGCATTGTTTTTGCAAGGTCTAAAACTGTACATGCAGGTGCTTTTTTAACAAAAATTTCCCCTCCTTTGGTATTGGTGAAGGCATGATTTACTAATTCAACTGACTGGTCCAATGTCATTAAAAATCTAGACATGTTGGGTGCGGTAATAGTCAGTTTTTCTCCATCAATTATTTGCTTTTTAAACAAAGGAATAACCGACCCTCTTGATCCCATTACGTTGCCATATCTAACGCAACAAAAGCGGGTATCAATTTTTCTCATGTTTTGGGAGCAAACCAGTTTTTCCATCATGGCTTTTGAAATACCCATTGCATTAATAGGTTTTACTGCCTTATCGGTACTTAGTGTTACTACGGTTTCTATTGAATATTTAATGGCTGCCTCACATAAGTTTTGTGAGCCCAAAATATTAGTTTTTACAGCTTCAAACGGGTAAATTTCACAAGAAGGGACTTGCTTTAAGGCTGAGGCATGGAATATGATATCAGCCTGCCTTACAGCATATTCTAATTGATTTTTATCTCTTATATCACCAATGATATAATGGTAATCCTTCTTAATTTTTTGCATCTCATACTGCTTTTTTTCATCTCTACTGTAGATTATGATTTCAGCAGGATTGAATGTTTCCAGATAAGAGGCGACTTTATTACCAAAGGAACCCGTTCCTCCAGTTATTAATATCTTTTTTTTATTGTAATTCATAAAGCTATTATAACCTTAGGTCAAAGGTATTTTTGTTTAAAAATGATTTTATATCATAAATAACGTTTTCTGATTTTTGGATATTCTCAAAACTGAATTCTAAAAATTCATCGTGCCCTACTGCCAGTATGATAGAATCGTAATTATTGGATTTTAATTCGTTAACTAACTCAATTCCATATTCTTCGATTACTTCATTGGCATCAGCCCAAGGGTCAAATATGTCTACCTCAATTCCAAAATTTTTCAGTTCATCATAAATATCAATAACTCTTGTATTTCTGATATCAGGGCAATTTTCTTTAAAAGTAATTCCTAAAATCAGAGCCTTTGAACCTTTGATTGGAATGCTTTTTTGGATCATTAATTTAACCACTTTGTTGGCCACAAATATACCCATATTGTCATTTACTCTACGCCCTGCCCCAATTACAGCTGGGTAGTAGCCCAAACTTTCGGCCTTATGAATCATGTAATAAGGGTCCACTCCAATACAATGACCGCCCACAAGACCCGGTTTGAATTTCAAAAAATTCCATTTCGTGCCAGCAGCTTCCAATACATCAGTAGTGTCAATGCCCATTCGATCGAAAATCAACGCCAATTCATTTACGAATGAAATATTCACATCTCTTTGGCAGTTTTCAATTAGCTTGGCCGCTTCTGCCACCTTCAAAGATGGAGCTTTATAAGTACCTGCGGTGATTATTGAGCCGTATAACTGATCTACATAGTCGCCAATTTCAGGTGTAGAGCCAGAGGTGATTTTCAAAATAGAAGTTAAGGTATTTTTCTTATCTCCAGGATTGATACGCTCTGGTGAATAGCCGCAGAAAAAATCTTGATTAAATTTTAGACTTGATTCTCTTTCTAAAACCGGTACACAGTCCTCTTCTGTACAACCAGGATAAACAGTTGATTCATAAATCACTATGTCACCCTTCTTTAGAACTTTCCCAACAGATTTACTGGCTGATAATAATGGACTTAAGTCAGGTTTTTTGAATTTATCAATAGGGGTGGGTACCGTAACAATATAAATTGTAGCCTTTTCAATATCGGTTAATTGAGTGCTAAATTGCAGATTCTTAGAGGCTTTTAGCGATTCTGAGTCTATTTCCAGCGTGCGGTCATGTCCCTTTGAAAGCTCATCGATTCTAGTTTGGTTAATATCAAAACCTATTACCGCATATTTTTTGCTAAACTCTACTGCCAGAGGTAGCCCCACATACCCAAGCCCTACTACAGCGATTTTTATATTATCTTTATCAAAGTACATTAATTATATATCCAATCGAATAAAATCAATTATTTTTATTGTGTTTGGGGAGCAAAAGTACATATTTTTTACCAAGGATTTTTCAATAAGACAATTTTTGTAGAATTTTAGGCCAAAATTCAACTATGTATTCCACATCTATTTCAACTGAACTTAATGTATTGATTGATGCCTCTAAAATTAGTCTAATTTCATTTAAATCAGGAGAAAAATTCAATAAAATAAATTGGGAAAAACTAATTCAATTAGCTGATTATCACAGTTTTAAACCCATTTTATATGAAAATATAGCTGCCTTAAACCCTACTAGATCAGTAGCCGATGAATTACAAAAATTTAGCAGAGATTTGGCTGTGAGTAATCTCATTTCCTCAACTGAATTTGTAAGGGTTTCAAATTTATTAAGTGGTAATGAAATTAAGTTTTTACCCTATAAAGGGCATCTTTTTTTAGAAATACTGTTCAGGGGGAAACAGTTAAGAAGTATTGGTGATTTAGATATTTTAGTTTTACCAGTAGATGCCGAAAAAGCTCTCTCCATTTTAGTAAATAATGGTTATTATTTTAAAAATTTAAGCTCCGAAATAAAACTTTCTAATAATGAATTGATTGAAACGCTTCCCAATACTTTTGGGATGAATGAAACCACATTAATCAAAAAAATAAATTGGAAAAGCCATTTTATCGACTTCCATTGGGGCTTTCACTACTCTTTTTTACCCTATCAGATTGATCTGACCAAACTCTTTGAGGACAAATCTACTTTTAAAATTAACGGAGTTGAATGTATTGGTCCTTCTGATTTTGCCTTATTTATTATGTTAGTCATCCATCATGGTGGGCGTGATTGCTGGACTTCTTTGAAATATATGGCCGATTTATTGGCTTTTATGGAAACAAAGGGTGACAAAATTGATTGGCCTGCAATGATTTTAACAATGACCGAAATGAAATTGAAAAGGCCAATGCTTATGGGGTTTTTGTTGCTGAAACACTATTTTGAATACCCCATCCCAATCGAAATTGAATCCGAATTTGCAAAAAATAATATAAATGAAAAACTAGCTCTTCCCATTGTCGACTACTGGGAGAACTGTTATGATATACTTTCCTTCAGAGGTCGATTGAAATACGAGAAAATACTCTGGAGTATCCAGGATGAAGGCTTTAGCCTTGTGAAGTATTTTAAGGAGCTATTTAAAATGTATTCCATTCCCAATCCAATTGAAAGCCCGAGGCTGGTTACTTTTCCCAAAAATTACTATGCCTTGAATGCATTTAGCAAAATAATTACTTATTTATACAAACGAGGGTTTGGGAAAGTTGTTCGATAAATT
>JAZKGO010000024.1:44038-45437 GCA_040385875.1 Bacteroidota bacterium | reverse complement strand
GTTGTCTCTTCTGTGATTCCACCTGAATCTGTAATCACCGCAAAGGCATTCTTGACCAAATAATTAAACTCTAAATAACCCAAAGGTTCCACAAAAATAAGGTTTGGGGCATTAATGCCGAGGGTTTCCAAATTTTTTTGAGTACGGGGATGAACTGGAAAAATAATAGGCAATCCATTAGCACAATTGATAATCTCTGTCAAAAGATACTTCAATTTTTCTTCCCCATCTACATTCGCTGGGCGATGAAGTGTCAATACAAAGTATTTTTTTTCAATTAAGCTATTGGCATCAAATAAGCTTGGCTTTTTTAATTTTTGCAAATTTTTAAGCAAAGTATCAATCATTGTGTTACCCACAAAAATAATTTTTTTATGGTCAATACCTGTTCTTAGGAGGTTATTATTGGCAATTTCTGAGGTAGTATAGAAATAATCAGTAATTGAGTCGGTTACTAAGCGATTGATTTCTTCAGGCATTGAGAGATCCCCCGATCGTATACCTCCCTCCACATGGGCCACTTGCAGGTTTTGTTTTTTGGCAACAATGGCACAGGCCATAGTGGAGGTCACATCACCCACCACTAAACATAAATCGGCTGATTTTTCCAATAGCAATTTTTCATAGCCAATCATTATAGCGGCAGTTTGTTCTGCTTGGCTACCCCCTCCAGCACCCAAATTAACATCGGGATCTGGTATCCCCAACTCTTCAAAAAAAGAGCCGCTCATTTTCTTATCATAGTGCTGGCCAGTATGTATCAATCTGAAATACAATGAAATACCATTTTTTTGAGCATTTTTTATCGCCTCAATAATTGGGGCAATTTTCATAAAATTGGGTCTGGCACCTGCTATGATATCGATTAACATCTGATCAATTTGTGATTTTATTTGTGTAAAATTATGGCTAAATTTTTACGAATTTTAAATAATTGATGATTAATCCGTAAAAAGAAATTGAAAATATTTTCAATTTCAAAAGTTAAGCTGCATTAAAAATCTTATATATTTGACCAAATCAAAAATAGTTAAAAGAACAATTCCTCATTTTTATTGGTTAATCTTTCAACTATAACAAAGTCAGGAATAGAACGCTCAGGCATGTCAAAATACTTTCATCTTACTGTAAAAGAAATAATACTGGAAACCCCAGACACCAAAACAATCAGTTTTTGGCAACCAATCCATCAGTCGGTTTCTTATAAAGCCGGTCAATTTATCACCCTGATTTTTGAGATAAATGGCAAAAAAGAAAGACGAAGCTACTCCATGTCCTCTTCGCCGAGGGAGCCTAGCTTAGCTGTTACTGTCAAGAAAGTTGATAAAGGACTCATTTCAAACCATATTTTTGAAAGCATAAAAGTAGGTGACGCCATAGAAGTAATGGAGCCAATGGG
>JAZKGO010000024.1:42256-43938 GCA_040385875.1 Bacteroidota bacterium | reverse complement strand
ACAAAACCAAGTTATACATGGATAGGTTACAAAACTCGAATTAATCAGGCCTCCGCTGTAATTTTTCTCAAACAAGATATTGGAATTCATATTCCCGATGCTGAATATTACCTTTGTGGCCCAGAAGGAATGATGGATCATGTCACAAATGCGCTAAATTTATTTAACGTGCCAA
The DNA here is from genome assembly GCA_040385875.1 of Bacteroidota bacterium. GTDB lineage: Bacteria > Bacteroidota > Bacteroidia > Cytophagales > Spirosomataceae > JANMZR01. The sequence continues at coordinate 43,763 of JAZKGO010000024.1, read as the reverse complement.
AAGAAAATATACATAAAGAACATTTTGTGGAGAATCATCAGAAAATCGAAAATACTTTTGAGGAAGAAGATACAGGATTGAAAGAGCAAAATGTGATTATAAAATATGAAGGTAAAGAATATTCGCTGATTGTAAAACCACACGAAACCATATTAGAAGCTGCCTTAACTCAAGATATTGACCTCCCCTATTCTTGCCAAGCAGGCATGTGTACTGCATGTATGGGCCGATGTATGGCAGGTAAAGTGATTATGGATGAGGAAGATGGCCTCACCGATAATGAAGTAAAGCAAGGCTATGTACTCACCTGTGTTTCGCATCCAGCCTCAGCTGGGGTGGTGATTGAAGTGGAATAAGTAAATTAGCCAAGATTATTTGATAACTGTGACTAATCAACCGAAATGTTAGAATAACTAATCAAAATGAATTTACAAATTAAAGAATCAAAATTAAAAAGAAGTTTTCTAGGTGAATCTTTTATGCTATCTAATTGGGAAAGTGTAAATCCCTTTTACGAAAATCTTGTAAAAAGAGAAATCAATAATACAGATGACCTCCATAAATTTTTTATAGATCGCTCAGAATTAGAAAGTTATCTTTCAGAAAATTTTGCTTGGCGATACATTAAAATGACTTGCGATACTGGCGATAAAGAGGTGAAGGCTCATTATGATCAGTTTGTGACAGAGATTCAACCAAAGCTTTCTGAATTTGACGATTTGCTTAACAAGAAAACTCTTCAAAATACCTATTTGGATAATTTGCAGGGAACTGGATTTGAGATAGCCATCAAAGGAATGAAGGTATCCTCAGAGATTTTTAGAAACGAAAATATCCCTCTTTATACTGAAATTCAACAATTATCGAGTGAGTATCAAGCCACTATTGGGGCAATGTCGGTGGAAATAGATGGGAAAACCTTGACTTTACAACAAGCAGGAGTATTTTTGGAAGGCGTTGATCGAGCTAAAAGAGAGGAAGTTTTCACGAAAATTCAAGAAAGGAGGCTAAAAGAGCACGACAAATTAGACTTAATTTTTGATAAATTAGTCAAATTAAGGCATCAAATAGCCCTGAATGCAGGTTTTGAGAATTTTCGAGATTACACTTTTGCGGCCTTAAAACGGTTTGATTATACTGCAAAAGAATGTTTCGAATTTCATGAAGCCGTGGCCGAAACGGTGGTTCCCCTATTAAATAAAGCTGCTAAAAATCGGAAATTAGCATTGGGATATGACACTTTAATGCCATGGGATAAAGCAGTAGATATTAAAGGTCGGCCAGCACTTCATCCATTTAATGGAGGTGAAGATTTACTGAACAAGACCATCGAATGCTTTACAAAATTGGATCCATTTTTAGGTGAATGTATGCAAAAAATGAAAGCCAAAAACAGGTTAGATTTAGAATCTCGAATTGGCAAAGCCCCTGGTGGTTATAATTATCCCTTAGAAGAAACTGGCTTCCCGTTTATTTTTATGAATGCCTCCAGCCTCATGCGTGATGT
>JAZKGO010000024.1:18669-42156 GCA_040385875.1 Bacteroidota bacterium | reverse complement strand
TTAGAAATTTTAAAAAATTAAAAAAACAAGTTCAACTTTTGAAAATTTGCCAGTTTGGACTAACTTTGTGAAAAGATAAAAGGAATTTCAATATCATAAACATATGAAAATTAAAAATATTTTAGGTTTAGTATTTTTCGTAAGTATTTTGGCCTCATGCGATTACCAAAAACAAAATAAAATCGAACAGAAAGATTTGAGAGAAGGAGATGAGGTAGTGTATGGAGTTCATCCAGATAGTGCGGCTCGACAAACTAAATTGAAATATGCCTCAAAACCAGAATATGAGGTTCGCACTCAAAAAATTAAAGAGAAATTAGCTAAACAATAAGATTTTTCATAAAAATATTTTAATAAAAAATTGCGGTTCAGGAATGCTCCGCAATTTTTGTTTTATCGAGGATTTGATTTTAAATTATTCAATATGATTTTAAGTATTGTTTTACCGGCATATAACGAAGAGGAATCATTGCCCGAAACCCTGCATTCGTTATACGATACCCTAAAATCTGAAAATATCCCTCACGAAATTGTGGTTGTAAACGACAATTCTAAAGACAACACAGAGCAAGTATTGATTGGCTTGCAAAATGAGATTCCAACATTAATCTATTATACCAATCCTGGACCAAATGGCTTCGGCATGGCGATAAGATATGGTTTGGAGCGTTTTAAAGGGGATTGTGTAGCCATTATGATGGCAGACCTTTCAGACGACCCAGAGGACTTAGTACGGTTTTATCGCACCATGCTTGAAAAAAATGTGGACTGTGTATTTGGCTCAAGATTTGACAAAGGCGGTAAGGTGATTGATTATCCAAAACTCAAACTCTTTATCAATCGGATAGCCAATCTTATCATCCGAATGATGATTGGGATCAAATATAATGACACCACCAATGCTTTTAAATTGTACAAGCGTGAAACTATTGAAGGAATCAAACCTTTTTTATCCCCACATTTTAACTTAACTGTTGAGCTGCCTTTAAAGGCTTATGTAAGGGGTTATACGTTTGCAGTGGTACCCAATAGCTGGCGTAATCGCAAACATGGAGAGTCGAAACTCAAAATCCAGGAAATGGGAAGCCGTTATTTCTTCATTTTAATGTATTGTTTCATTGAGAAGTTTTTCTCAAGAGGCGATTATTTGAAGAAATAAAATAAGCTATTTCAACCTTACATATCTGGCTTGAATGTAACACAAGTCAATTTCCAAGGTTTCTTCTGTAAGCTTTTCAAGTTTCCAGGAATCACATAATACACAATCACAGGCTGCACTTGCGGGTGTCAATTCACTGAGTTTAATAACCTCATTATCTATGGTATAAGATAAATATTGACAACAATTTGTGGCAGGTTTACCCTCCCACAAAATTTTTCCATTAGAAGTAAATTCCAAAGTAGGCAAAGCTACTAAAGTATTTATTTGATGCCAGTCACTCCAATTCCCATTCTGATCTTTATCTTTTATATAGTAGGTATGACTCCATTTCCCAACCAATTTTTCAGGATTTACCAAGTCATTTTTACACGACATACAAATAAGGATGATTCCAATACTAATCGCTATTTTTTTCATGAATCTATTATTATCTAATTAATCAAATGACCGTTTTTTTAATGAAAACGTTGGAAAGGTTCTGGAATTTTACTTTTTTTTCCAAAACCCAGCCAATTATCGTAATTTTGTGGTTTAATCAAAATAAAAAGTTGATTGATTAATTTACTCTTGAATTTTAAAGCTTAATGCTAAAAGCTTATAGCCCATTATGAATTTTAAAGAATACAAACAAGTAGATTACGCCCAAATTGCTGATGAAATACTCTCTTTTTGGGAAGATGAAAATATATTTGAGAAGTCGATAAGTACCCGTGAGGGCAAGCCAACTTTCACTTTTTATGAAGGGCCTCCTTCGGCAAATGGCACACCCGGTATTCACCATGTGATGGCACGGGCAATCAAGGATATTTTTTGCAGATATCAGACACTTAAGGGGAAGCAAGTTTACCGAAAAGGCGGTTGGGATACACATGGCCTACCAATTGAATTGCAAGTAGAAAAGGAATTGGGAATTACCAAAGAGGATATTGGCAAAACAATCTCAGTTGAGGAGTATAACCAGAAATGCCGTGAAACAGTGATGCGCTTCACTGACCAGTGGCAAGAAATGACCGATAAAATGGGCTATTGGGTGGACATGGAGAAGCCTTACGTTACCTACGAAAACAATTATATTGAGTCGGTTTGGTATTTGCTTAAAACATTGTATAACAAGGGCTTACTCTATAAAGGTTATACCATTCAACCCTATTCTCCAGCTGCGGGAACAGGTTTAAGTTCTCATGAATTGAACATGCCTGGCACCTATCAGGATGTAAAAGATACTTCGATTACTGCACAGTTTAAGGTAATAAAAAATAGTCAATCAGAATTTCTTTATTCAAACCAAAGTTGGGGAGAAACTTTCATTTTAGCCTGGACAACCACTCCATGGACTTTACCTTCAAACTCAGCCCTAACTGTTGGCAAAAACATTGAATATGCTATAGTTAAAACTTACAATCCCTATACCTATTTGCCCATAAATGTAATTTTGGCAAAAGATTTAGTAACTAAGCAATTCCATGAAAACGGTAAAGAGGGTGATTTCGAAAGCTATAAAGGAGGTGACAAAATAATTCCTTGGAAAATTATTTCAAATGTAAAAGGTTCTGAATTAGAAGGAGTTGAATACGAACAATTAATGCCATATGTAGCCCCACCTTTCCCTGATGGGGGAGCTAATAAAGGTGCTTTTCGTATCATCATTGGTGATTTTGTTACTACCGAAGACGGAACAGGTGTAGTGCACACTGCCCCAACGTTCGGTGCCGACGACTTTAAAGTAGCCCAGCAAAACGGTGTACCACCAATAATGGTGAAAGATGAAAATGGCAAAGATGTGCCTTTGGTAGATTTACGAGGCAAGTTTGTGGCTGAAGTAGCAGATTATGCCCATGAATATGTAAAAGAAGCTTATTTGACAGAGGAAGAAAAAGAAATTGAACGTAAGAGGCAAGGCCGAGATAAGTATCTATCTGTTGATGAGCGTATTGCAATAAAATTAAAGACAGAAAACAAAGCCTTCAATGTACAACGTTACGAGCATACTTACCCACATTGCTGGCGAACTGATAAGCCGGTTTTATATTATCCCCTGGATTCCTGGTTCATCCGCACTACAGCTATAAAAGATAAATTAATTGAACTCAACAAAACCATCAATTGGAAACCTGAAAGTACTGGAACAGGCCGCTTTGGTAATTGGCTTGAAAATTTGGTAGATTGGAATCTTTCTCGGTCACGTTATTGGGGCACACCGCTACCAATTTGGAGATCTGATGACCACGAGGAGGTATGCATCGGGTCAGTTGAGGAGTTGGTTTCATCAGTAAAACATGCTTTAAAGGATGACGTTTTGAGTGAGCAACAGAGGGAAAAGAATCTGTTGTTTTTGGAAAGGTATGAGGCATCGATTTTACCTCACCCCCAACCCCACTCCAATGGAGAGGGGAGCGTTGCCTCCCATGTTTTTACAAGTGATCACAAGAACTGGAAAATTTTAAAACCTTTTGCACAAGAAAATCGCAAAAATCAAACTGAAACCGAAAGAATTATTTGGGAATTAGTTCGAAATAATAATTTAGGTTTCAAATTCCGTCGCCAACATACTATTGGCCAATATATTGTTGATTTTGTCTGTATTTCGAAACAATTAGTGATTGAAATTGATGGAGAAATTCATCAAATAAATGACAATCCTGAATACGATAAAGCAAGAACCGAATTCCTAAATAGTGAAGGATTTCAAGTGATTAGATTTTCTAACGATGAGGTGTTAAAAAATAAAGAGAATGTCTCAAAACAAATACAGCAAAAACTGAATGAGTCAAAAGAAATGGAAAGTCCGAAAGCTGGCTCCCCTCTCAACAGGAGAGGGGCTGGGGGTGAGGTTCTTTCAAGCTCTTTCGACCTCCACCGCCCATTTGTTGATGAAATTTACCTAGTTTCAGCTTCTGGCAAATTAATGATCCGTGAAACTGACCTAATTGATGTGTGGTTTGATTCAGGAGCAATGCCTTATGCCCAATGGCATTACCCATTTGAAAACAGCCCTCTAACCCCCGATGGAGGAACAAAAATAGCCTCAGGAGCCTACCCCGCTGACTTTATATCCGAAGGTGTGGACCAAACCCGTGGCTGGTTTTTTACTTTGCATGCCATTTCAGCCATGGTTTCTGATTCGGTGGCTTTCAAAAATGTAGTTTCTACGGGCCTTGTTTTGGATAAAAATGGCAATAAAATGTCCAAAAGATTGGGCAATGCAGTAGATCCTTTTGAGACTTTGAAAAAATATGGAGCGGATCCAACCCGTTGGTATATGATCACGAATGCCCAGCCCTGGGACAATCTAAAGTTTGATTTGGCTGGCATTACAGAAGTGCGCAATAAATTTTTTGGCACACTCACCAACACTTACAATTTCTTCGCTCTTTATGCTAATTTGGACAATTATAAATTGAATGAATTCGATAGATTGCCTATTGAAAAACTAAGCGAATTAGACCGTTGGATTATCTCGAAATTGCAAAGTTTGATAAAAAATGTAGACGAATCTTATGCAGATTATGAGCCCACAAAGGCTGGGCGTGCCATTCAAGAATTTGTGACAGACCATCTTTCAAACTGGTATGTACGATTGGGCAGGAGACGCTTTTGGATGGGGCAAATGACTGACGATAAAAAAGGTGCATACGAAACCTTGCAACATTGTTTGGTGTCTGTAGCTCAATTGATGGCCCCGATTGCCCCTTTTTATGCCGATTGGTTATACAAAAACATGACTGATCACAATAGAAAGTTAGCGATTGAAAAATCAACGCCATTGGCGGCAACGTCTGTTCATTTAACTGATTTTCAATCGGTTGAGTTAAACTGGATTGACCAAAATTTGGAAGAATCAATGGAATTGGCACAGAGAATTTGCTCACTTGTACACTCAATGAGAAAAGCAAATCGATTAAAAGTGCGACAACCACTCGCCAAAATATTAATACCTGTTTTGAGCAAGAAAATTCGGAAGCAAATAAGTTCGATGGAGGATATTATTAAAACTGAGGTAAATATTAAAGAAATTGAATATTTATCAGATGCTTCTGGTGTACTTTCAAAAAAAGTAAAGCCCAATTTCAAAACTTTGGGTCCGCATTTTGGAAAGGACATGAAGTTTGTAGCAGCGGCCATTCAAAATATGACCGAAGCCGATTTGGCGACTTTGGAAACTACATCAGAATTTTTAGTTCCAAATTCAGACGATTCGGCGCACCAATTTAGAATTCATTTGGATGATGTGGAAATCATTACTGAAGACCTTCCAGGATTTATTTCTGCCAAAGAAAACGATTTAATTGTAGCTTTGGATATTGAAATTAGCCCCATTTTAAAGCAAGAAGGAATTGCAAGAGATTTTGTAAATCGTGTTCAAAATTTCAGAAAAGATACAGGCTTTGAGGTGACTGACAAAATAAATATTCAGCTTTTGAATACCAATCCAGATATAACAGAAGGCGTGATTGCTTTCAAAGAGTATATTTCAACAGAAGTTCAAGCCAATACTTTAGAGATTGTGGAATCATTAAGTGACTTTGTGGAAGTTGAAATGGATGAAATTGTATTAAAATGGAATATTATTGTGGCTAATAAATAAATAATGGAACAGAAAAATTTATTCATTTCGATTATTATTCCCTGTTATAATGAAGACCAGGTTATAGCTGAAACTTACCAAAGAACAAATAAAGTGATGAATAGCTTTGAGCATCAGGGCTATGAAATAATTTTTATCAATGATGGTAGTAAAGACAATACTCTGAACATTTTAAAAAGCATTGCTGATAAAGATAAAACTGTTAAAATAATCAATTTCTCTAGAAATTTTGGCCACCAACCAGCGGTAACAGCTGGCGTTTCAGCCTGCAATGGTGATTTGGCGATTATTATCGATGCAGACTTGCAGGATCCTCCTGAGCTATTCCCCGCTATGGTACAAAAACATATTGAGGAAAATGCCAATGTAGTTTATGGCCAAAGAGAGAGTCGAGAAGGAGAAACGTTCTTTAAAAAGTTAACCGCAAAACTATTTTACCGAACCATCAACTATTTGTCTGACACTCCGCTGCCAGTTGACACTGGTGACTTTAGACTGATTGATAAGCATGTGATTGAGGCATTCAAAAATCTGCCTGAAAAAAATAAATACATTCGTGGCTTAATAAGTTGGGTGGGCTTCAAGCAAGTGCCTATTCTATATAAGCGTGAGGAACGATTTGCTGGGGAAACAAAATACCCGCTCTCAAAAATGATAAAGTTTGCCTCCACAAGCATGCTTTATTTTAGTAAAAAGCCGTTGAAAATTGCACTAGCACTTGGGTTTTTAAGCCTGTTAGTTGGGTTGCTATTAGGCATTTATGTAATTTCTGGCCTCTATTTTAGGCCCGATACTGTCGTTTCTGGCTGGCCTTCTATTATCATTTCTATCATATTTTTCGGAGGAGTTCAGCTGATCACCATCGGGGTTTTAGGTGAATATTTAGGCAATGTCTTTGACGAAATAAAAGGAAGACCTGAATACATTATCCATGAAAAAATAAACTTTTAAACCCACTTTTTCTTGTACCCATTTTATTCAAATAAATTTTTGAGCTGAATCAAAAGGATTTGAAATACTTTTTTCAATCTAATCCAATAAAAATCAAGACCTTATTTGTAAATAAAAAATGATTTCCATATCTTTGCACTCCGTTTTCAACGACATGCCCGTGAAATTTGAAAAACAGGTCTAAAACTGTCAAGTATTTGTATAATTCCGTAATATAAATAGATTGACTATTTAAAAAAATAACAAAGTGGATAATTTAAGTTACAAAACCATTTCTGCCAACAAAGCTACCGTTCAAAAAGGATGGGTAATTGTTGATGCTGAAAATCAAGTTCTAGGACGTTTATCGTCTGAAATCGCAAAGGTAATTCGTGGCAAACATAAGCCAAATTACACTCCACATGTTGATTGTGGTGATAACGTAATCGTAATTAATGCCGAAAAGATTCGTCTTACTGGTAAAAAAATGGACGATAAAGTTTACATCCGTCATACTGGCTACCCAGGTGGGCAGCGCTTCCGTACTCCACGTGAAGTACTCACTAAAAACCCTAGAGGGGTAGTTGAGGCCGCCGTGAAAGGCATGTTACCTAAAAACAGATTGGGAAGTAAATTATATACTAATCTATATGTATATGCAGGTACAGCTCACCCTCATGAGGCCCAACAACCAGTAGAATTAAAATTTTAAGAAAATTAAAAATATTTTCAATAATATAAAATGGAAGTAACTAGAACATTAGGAAGAAGAAAAACAGCCGTTGCTCGTATTAATATGGTACCTGGCAAAGGAGCCATTACGGTAAACGGAAGAGAATTTAAAGAATATTTTCCTTCAGAAATTCTTCAAATTATTGTAAATCAACCATTTGCATTGATCGATCAATTAGGTAGTTATGACCTAAAAGTAAATGTAGATGGTGGTGGCATTAAAGGACAAGCTGAAGCGATTCGTTTAGCTATTTCTCGTGCATTATCTGGAATCAATTTGGAGAATCGCCCAGCTCTTAAGAAAGAAGGATTTCTTACTCGTGACCCACGTATGGTTGAGCGTAAAAAGCCAGGCCGTCGTAAAGCACGTCGTAAATTCCAATTCTCGAAAAGATAATATTTTGGGGCTTGCCCTATTCCGAGATTATCAAAACAATTGTATTCTCAAATTATTTCTGAGTACAATAAACAAGTATTTTTTAGTGCATAAAGCTTGATTGAAGCCGATGCTTTATGCCAATTTTTCATATTTTTTTAACAAAACACAAAAATGGCTCAAGTACAATACAAAGAATTATTAGACGCAGGTGTTCATTTTGGTCACCTTACCCGTAAATGGGATCCCCGTATGGCTCCATATATTTTCATGGAGAAAAACGGGATTCATATCCTTGATTTGAACAAAACTGTTACTGCTCTTGAAGATGCCGCCAATGCCATGAAAGGTATTGTACGTTCTGGACGTAAAGTTATGTTTGTCGCTACCAAAAAACAAGCTCAAGAAATCGTTTCAGAAGAAGCTGGTCGTTTGAAAATGCCTTACGTAACTGACCGTTGGTTGGGCGGAATGCTTACAAACTTTGCCACTGTTCGTAAATCAATCAAAAAGATGTCGACTATCGACAAAATGTTGAAAGATGAAGCTACTGCTTCAGGTTTAGCGAAACGTGAGCGCTTAATGATGGAGCGTGAAAAAACAAAATTAGAAAGAGTATTAGGCGGAATTACTGAGCTTACTCGCTTGCCCGCTGCACTTTTTGTGATTGATGTGAAACGTGAGCATATTGCGGTTGCCGAAGCAAAAAGATTGGGTATACCAGTATTTGCAATGTGTGATACCAATTCAAATCCTGATTTAGTTGATTTCCCAATTCCAGCGAATGACGATGCATACAAATCAATTTCACTCATTACTTTAACCATAGGTAAGGCAATTGAAGAAGGTTTGATGGAACGTAAGCAAGATAAAGACGATGCTAAATTGGCAGAAGAAGAAGAAGCAAAGAAAGCAGTAGATGTTGAAGAAGAGGAAATTGCAAAGAAAGTAGCCAAATTGTCGAAAGAAGCTGAAGAAGAGGCTTAAAAATAATTGTAATTTTTATCCAATAAAAATTAAACCTATTAATAGCCCGTAGAAATCTATGGGCTATTATTTTTAAAAATAAGAAAAAAGAAAAAATTAAATTCTATCAAAATGAATATTACAGCAGCAGACGTAAATAAATTAAGGCAAATGACAGGTGCAGGCATGATGGACTGCAAAAAAGCTTTGACAGAAGCCAATGGCGACTTTGAAGCAGCAGTGGACATCCTTAGAAAAGCTGGCCAGAAAGTAGCCGCAAAAAGAGCTGATAACGCTACTTCAGAAGGAATTGTACTTACACAGATTTCAGCAGATAATAAAAATGGTAAATTAGTAGCTTTTGCTTGTGAGACTGAGCCAGTATCAAAAGTAGATGATTTTAAAGATTTGGCCAATACATTAATGGAAATTGCCGTTTTGAAAAATCCAAGCTCAATTGATGAACTTTTAGCCTCACATAACACAAATGGCCAACCTATCAGCGAAGCGATTATTGAGTTTACTGGTAAAATAGGTGAAAAATTGGTGGTAACTGCTTATGAAAATATCACCGCTGAAAAAGTGGTATCCTACATACATTCAAATGGTAAATTAGGCGTTTTGGTTGCTTTTGACAACATTCAAGGGGCTGATATTGAGGAAGTTGGTAAAGACATTGCTATGCAAATAGCAGCAATGAAACCAATTGCATTGGATAAAGATGGAGTAGACGCCACTACAATTGAGCGTGAAATTGAGGTAGGTAAAGACCAAGCTCGTCAAGAAGGAAAGCCTGAAGCCATGCTTGAAAAAATAGCAATGGGTAGATTAGACAAATTCTACAAAGAAAATACATTACTTAATCAGCAATTTGTGAAAGACAATAGTATCACAATTAAACAATTGTTGGAGCAAACTCAAAAAGGATTAACCATCTCCTCTTTCAAGAGAATTGCATTGGGGTAAGTTTGGAGAAATATTCCAAAACTTGTAAAAACAGTCAAAAAAAGAGCCGCTAACTATAGTGGCTCTTTTTTTATAAAATTGCATAAAACTAAAATATTACAGCAGCCACGACTTGCAAAACAAAAATTATAATTAATTTTACAAATGCAGTCACAAAAATCAAATTATAAGGAATCCCTTACAACGAATAAATATTAGTGCTTAGTCATGTTGTTAAATAAAAGGTGTTCCATTTAAAATTATTTAAAAAAATGAAAAAAAGTCTCTTTCTAATTGTAAGCTTATTAGTTTCAATTCAATTATTGGCTTTTCAAAAAGATTCAACAAATAGTGATACCACAAAATATTGGAAAAGAACCAAACAATTTGGCTTTAACCTCAACCAAGGAGCCTTTTCAGATAATTTTGTTGGTAGCTCGGTAGCCTCCTCGATAGGAATTGGTGGTTTTTTCAATGGGAATAGCGAATACGCTAAAGATAAACTAGGTTGGGTGAACAACCTTCAACTTAAATATGGAATTTTATCAAATAAAGATAAAACAGAAGGTTCAAAAGCAATTACCAGAAAGTCTATTGATGTAATATTATTCGATACAAAGGTTACCAGAAAGCTATCTGAAAAATGGAGTTTGGCAGCATCTGGCAACTTTCTTTCTCAATTCACCAATACATTTGATGCCATTGTTGAAAACGGAATATCAAAAAATGTAAAACGTTCTGGTTTCTTTTCACCAGCTTTTATTTCAGAAAGTATTGGTTTTGAATATAAGCCAAATAAATTTTTCAACATGGTGATATCACCTATGGCATTGCGACAAACAATTATTTCAGATAAAGAGCTCTATAAAGTACCTGGGAATGAGAAAAACTATGGTGTAACACCCGGTCAATCTTTCAGAAACGAAGTGGGTTTATTACAACTTTTAGCGAACTTTGATAAAGACATTGCCAAAAATGTAAATCTCAAATTCAGATATTTGGCTTTCGCATCACTCGCTAGTTTTGGAAATATCGATAATCGATTTGATGCGAACCTTACAGCCAAAATTAACAAAAACGTCAATGTAAATATTGGTCTGATTGGGATATATGATGATAATCAAAGCGGCAGATTGCAATTGGCTCAATCCCTTAATTTCGGTTTTTTATTTAATTTATAATCTATTTTTCAAACTTTAATCCCTTAAAAAAATGTTAAAAGAATTCAAAGATTTTATTGCGACCGGCAATGTTATTGATTTTGCGGTGGGCGTGATTATGGCAGCTGCCATTGGTGCGGTAATCAACTCTTTTGTGACGGATATTGCGATGCCAATCATCGGGGCTCTAACAGGTGGTATGAATTTCAGTGATCTAAAATATGTGCTTTCTGAGGCTGTAATTGAAAATGGTAAAGAAGTAACCCCTGAAAATGCCATTGCATATGGCAAGCTTATCACTTCATTTATCAGCTTACTTACCATTGGAATAGTCATGTTTATGATTGTAAAAGCATACAACAAAACGAAAAAACCGGTGGTAGAAGTAGCCGCTGGGCCTACTGAGTTGGATTTACTTACCGAGATCAGAGATTCATTAAAAAAATAATTGGGTCTTAACTTACAATTTGAAGATTGGCCGCTTGCTGTCAATCTTTTTTTTGTGAGAAAAATAGAAAAGCGTTGTATTTTTACAGAAACGATAATCATTCATAATGAAAATAGCAATTTTAGGCGCAGGTGAAAGTGGAGTCGGAGCTGCTTTGTTAGCAAAAGCAAAAGGTTTTGAGGTATTTGTTTCCGATAAAGGACCTATTTCAGATAAATACAAAGCTATTTTACAGGAAAATCGTATCAATTATGAGGAAAATCAGCATACTGAAGCCTCAATTTTGGATGCGGATGAAATCATCAAAAGCCCAGGAATACCTAACAAAACAGAGCTAATTTTAAAATTAATTTCTCTGAAAAAACCTATTATCTCTGAAATTGAATTTGCTGCCAGATTTACTAAAGCCAAATTAATAGCCATTACAGGCAGTAATGGCAAAACCACTACCACCTTACTAACTTATCATTTGTTGAAATCAGCCGGCAAAAAAGTAGGACTTGCTGGAAATATTGGCGAAAGTTTTGCCAAACAAGTAATCAATGATGAATTTGACTATTTTGTATTGGAATTGAGCAGCTTTCAGCTCGATAATATGTATGATTTTCATGCGAATATTGCCATATTACTAAATATTACCCCAGATCATTTAGACCGATACAATTATGATTTTAAACTCTACTCCGAGTCGAAGTTTAGAGTGCTACAAAACATGACCCCCAACGATACATTTATTTGTTTTCAGGAAAGCGAACCGATAGCTAATTATTTAATTGACAATACTTTACCACCCAACCTATTCCCTGTTTCTTTGGAAAAAACACCACAAAAGGGAGCCTTTTTCGATGGCAAACGAATGAATTTTACTGGAGACTTTGGGGATTTTGCGATAAGTGTTGACGGCTTACCCCTTAGAGGTAAACACAATGCTATCAATATGATGTGTGCCATATTAGCGGCTAAAGGAAGCGACATAGCTATTGAACAAATCGAATTAGCTCTCAAAACATTTAATAATGCTCCACATCGGTTAGAAGCTGTTGCAACCATTGAAGGAGTCGATTTCGTAAACGATTCAAAAGCTACTAATGTTGATTCTGTTTTTTATGCTTTAGGAAGCTTTGAGAAGCCAATTGTACTGATAATTGGGGGGGTGGATAAAGGGAATGATTACAGTCAAATTGAAGACCTTGTGGTTAGAAAAGTAAAAGGGCTCGTCTGTATGGGAGTGGATAATTCAAAACTCATACAATACTTCGAAGGCAAAATAGATCTTATTTTAGATACAAAATCACTGGCCGAAGCTTTAAGGATGGCTACTGGGATAGCTTCAAAAGGCGATGTTGTTTTGCTTTCGCCAGCTTGCGCAAGTTTTGACCTCTTCAAAAATTACGAAGACCGTGGTACAAAATTTAGAGAAGCCGTTCTCGCTTTAAAATAGTAACAATAATTATTTTTTCTTTTTAACTGGTGCTTTTGCTGCTGGTTTTTTGACTGGAGCTTTGGTGGTTTTTGTGTCAGCTTTAGGTGTAGCCTCTTTCTTATTTTCAATCGCAGCTTCTTTTGCCTTTACCTCCTCTTTGGCTGTAGTACCCAGTTTTTTTAACACCAGTTCGGACACATCCCCCTCGGTTGGAGCAACTAAGAGATGGCGCATTTGATTACTATCACCTGTGTTAAAAATAAACTTATAGCCATTTTCCTCTGCAACAGCTTGAATAGCAGAATAAACCTTTACATACAACGGTTGAATTAATTGGGCTTGCTTGTTAGTTAAATCCTTTTCGGCATTTTGCTGCAATTCTTTGATTGAAGCGTCCATTGTTTGAAGCTCTTTCTCTTTATCAACTTTAATTATTTCTGGTAAGCTGGCACCATTTTTTTGGTAGGCATTATATTTTTCCTGAAATTCCTTAACCTTTTGTTGGTAGGCATTGTCATATTGCTTCTTTTGCTTTTCGAGTTCATCCGAAATTTTCTTAACTTCAGGAAGTTTCGAAATAATATATTCAACATTTGTATAGCCTGTTTTAGGCTCATTTTGTGCAAATGCATTAATTGTAGTAATTACAAAAAGTAGTGAGATTTTGATTAGTTTCATTCGAATAAAATTATTTTAATGGCTGGATTAATTAGTATGAACTTAATCCTAATGTGTTTTAGTGTTAAAATAGGTAATTTTTATAATAGATTAAGTTCAACTTATTGAATTTTTATTTTAGTAATGCCTTATCCTTCAGTATTTTATCCATCATTCTTCTGTCATTATCACTTGTAAAAACATCGAAAGGCAAATAAATAAATTGGCCACGGCTAATTTCTAACACATAGGCTTCTTTGAGTAAATTTGCTTTTTTTATAGTATCCCATTTGATTACCCCTCCCTCTTTATCTGAAATTTTCATCAATATTTGGCGACTATCAATTTCGTATCTATATTTTTGAAAAAGCTGCTTATACTGTTCTAGCTGGGTAATTCCCACATATTGAATATACCAAAACAAAATGTATAAACCCGTACCTACCACTGCAAAAATATAAATCCAGTAGTTCTTATACACATGAGTTACATTCAGAATGGCATTAATAAAAATAATCGCCAAGGGTACTAATATCCATTTCATTTGCTCTTTAAAAAACTGCTTCATACTCAATGAAGTGTACTTGTTTTTTTCTAATGCAAATTTTTTGGTTTTTATTGCTCCCGGATTGGAAGGGTTTTGCTGGTAACCCATTTGGGCCTGTTTTTGTGCGGCATAATTCTTCGCCATATATTTTTTGCGCTTATGTTATCTTAATAAAATCAGTAAAAAATGAAGTTTTCAAACGAATATTGGGTAAACCCAACCTCTATTTTGAACAGGGATACAAAATTACAAAAAAAGAAGATGATTAAGGCCTGAAAATTAGAATTTTATGAAAAAAGGCAGACTGATTTCACTCAGTAATCGAATTTGATTTTACAGATTAGGCAATTTAGGGAAGTGATAATCTTAAAAAGACTTACTTCCACTTGCATGGTTTTGAAATCAAGCAACTTCTATTTAAGATTTAGTGTCCTTTTTGAAATGGAGGGAACCAATGGCCAACTTATTTTTTTTGTTTTTAATGATAATATAGACCCAATATTGTTCAGAAATCGATCGATAATTCCCCGTGCAATATTGAATAGAAGCGGTTGCACCCTTGTATTCAAAATGAAAATCCAGCGGAGGTTTTTTTTTGAAAAAAGATTTTAGAATCAATTTAGCATGGGCAGTATTAATTTTGTTGTAGTCTACCTTTTCAGAATCAATTACAAGCTCCAAATTTTGATCAAAAAAAGCCGAAAGCGCAACAGCATCGCCCATTTTTATGGCATTTTTTATATTAGTCGAAATATCGCTATCTGCTTTTTTGGCTGAGATAAAAAGCACTAAAATAAATAAACAGGCAATATTAATTATTTTCATAATTCAATTTATCGAAATAATAGCTGCTAAATTTTGACATTATTAATCTGAATAATGGATATGCATAAACTATGCCAAAAGTAAAATGAAAGGGTGGTGGACAGAATATCCGTTTAAACCAAAAATGAGACTAAATGGGTTCAAAAAAATAAAAAATTCTTCCTAACTTAGTATTATGGCTTCGAAACAAATATTAAATGGGGTACAAATCATGCAAAAAATCAGAAGAATTGCCTTCGAAATTTATGAAAATAATTTTGAAGAAAATGAAATGATTATTGCAGGAATAAAAGGTCAAGGATATACAATGGCTAAATTAATCACCAGCGAATTACACTCCATCTCATCAATAAAGGCTCAATTTGTTCAAATTATTTTCGACAAAGACTCGCCTTACGATAATTCGGCACAGTTTGATTGTGATGAGCGATTTCTTGAAAAAAAAACAATAATTGTGGTGGATGATGTACTAAATACTGGCCGTACTTTGGCCTATAGTCTTTCTCCTTTTCTGACCATACCGGTGAAAAGGCTTCAGGTAGCCGTAATGGTAGATCGTGATTATAGGAGGTTTCCGATTAAAGCCGATTATGTAGGCTACTCTCTATCTACTACAATGACCGATCACATTACAGTCGATTTAAATGATGAATCAAGTTTTGGGATTTATTTAGATTAATAAAAAAGTAAAATTTCGAAAAGTCAATAATGTTACAAATTCAAACGAACGAAGCTGTCAGAACAAGGCAAGGAGAAGAGCCAAATTGGGTGAATTTGGAAAAATATTTGAAAGAGAATCTTGTCGATTTTCAAAAGATTGTTGAAATCAACCAATATCCTGGTGGCTACTCAAATTTAACTTATCAGGTTATAAGCCAAACGAGGGAATATGTAATGCGGCGGGCTCCATTGGGTGCTAATATCAAGAATGCCCATGACATGAGCCGTGAGTATAAAGTGCTTTCGATGCTTCAAAAACAGTATAAAGCGATACCAAAAGTTGAAATGTATTGTGACGATGAAACCATTATCGGAGCACCTTTTTATCTGATGGAAAAAGTTGAGGGGTTAATATTACGTGCTAAAAATATAACTAATTATGAGTTTACAGCTGAAAAATGGAAACATTTATCCGAAACGCTCGTTGATAATTTGGCCAATTTGCACCAGATCAATATCTACGAGAGTGATCTCGTAAGTTTAGGAAAGCCAGAAGGGTATGTTGACCGCCAAGTGGAAGGTTGGATTATCCGATACAGTAAAAGTAAAACGGATGAGATAAGTAATATGGACTCGGTAGCTTTATGGCTCAACAAAAATAAGCCCAGAGCTCAAAAGCACGCATTTATTCATAACGATTACAAATATGATAATGTCATATTTAATAATGAGCTCACTGAAGTAAAGGCTGTGCTTGACTGGGAAATGGCTACTGTTGGGGATCCATTGATGGATTTAGGGGCTACATTGGCCTATTGGTGTGAAAAAGATGAGGGTGATTTTTTGAAAACAATGAATATTACATGGCTGGAGGGTAACCTTAATCGCAAAGAGGTAGTGAACAGGTATGCTAATATCACCAAAATAGACACCTCGGATATTCTATTTTATTATATATTTGGGCTCTATAAAAATGCTGTGATCATTCAACAAATATACGCAAGGTGGAAGGCTGGATTAACCAAAGATCCACGTTTCGAAAGACTGATTTTTGGAGTAAAAGAATTAGCTAATCTGGCTGAAACCGCCATCATTTTAAAGAGTATTTAAAATATAATTAAAAATACTAAAAAGGCTAAAAAAATAATCTAAGAGTAAGCCAACTATCTGATTGACAGATTAATAATTAAATAGATGAAAAAAGTAATATCGGGGATACAACAAGTGGGAATCGGTGTAGTAAATGCCGAAGAGGCCTTTCAATGGTATAAAAAATACTTTGGAATGGATATACTTGTGTTTCAAGATGAAGCCGAAGCCAAATTGATGACACGCTACACGGGTGGCATTGTACAGAAGCGCAATGCTTATTTGGCCTTAAATATGCAAAGTGGAGGTGGATTTGAAATTTGGCAGTATACTAGTCGTGTACCACAAAATGCAAAAAATCCAATTAAATTGGGCGATTTGGGAATCTTTTGCATTAAAATGAAATCAAAGAATATTCAGGAAACCTATAATTATTATAAAAGTGAAAATCTAAACCTTCTTTCTGAAATCACAAAAGATCCGGCAGGAATCCCTCATTTTTATTTGAAAGACCCTTATGACAATATCTTCGAAATAATTGAACATCACTACTGGTTTACCAAAAATAATAGCCTCACAGGAGGTGTGGCGGGTACAGTAATCGGTGTTTCGGATATGGATAAGTCGATGGATTTTTATAAAAATATTTTGGGCTATGACCAAGTAATCTATGACAAAACGGATAGTTTTGGAGATTTTGAACCGCTGATCAACAATGGAAATCAGAAATTTAGAAGAGTTTTGTTAAAACATTCCATACCCTATCAAGGTGGGTTTACCAATCTTTTTGGTCCATCAGAATTAGAATTGGTTCAGTCCTTAGATAATAGTGGTACTAAAATGTTTGAAGACCGTTTCTGGGGTGATCTAGGCTATATTCATTTATGTTTTGATATCAATGGGATGGATTTTCACGAAAAGGAATGCGAGAAATTTGGATATCCTTTAACAGTAAACAGTAAAAATAGCTTTGATATGGGAGAAGCCGCTGGCCAATTTGTGTATAATGAAGACCCAGACGGCACCTTGATTGAGTATGTTGAAACTCATAAAGTGCCCATTATCAAAAAAATTGGCTGGTATTTGAATCTCAAAAAAAGAGATCCAGAAAAGGCACTACCCAACTACATTGTAAAAGCTATGCGATTTAGTAGGGTAAAATAGAGTTAGCCAAGAACATTAAAACTTTTCAATGAAAGCAATACTTTGTAAGCAGTTTGGTGAGATCGAATCATTAGTTTTTGAGGAGATTCAAAGCCCTATTCCTACTGATAATCAAGTACTTATTGATGTGAAAGCCTGTGGGGTGAATTTTCCTGACACCTTAATGGTGCAAGGGAAGTACCAATTTAAACCCGCTTTCCCATTTTCCCCTGGTGGTGAAGTGGCTGGAATTGTTACTGCAATTGGCCAAAACGTGAAGCATCTCAAAGTGGGTTATCGAGTATTTTCTCTAACTGGTCATGGAGGCTTTGCAGAAGAAGTTTTGGGCGAGGCAAGCAAAACATTCCCAATGCCGCCTGATATGGATTTTATAACAGCGGCCTCCACTATGTATACCTATGGTACCTCCTATCATGCTTTGAAAGATAGGGCGAAATTAAAAGCGGGTGAAACACTATTAGTACTGGGAGCGGCTGGAGGAGTAGGATTAGCGGCAGTACAATTAGCCAAACTAATGGGAGCCAAAGTAATTGCGGCAGCCTCAACCTCTGAAAAATTAACCATTTGTACTCAACTGGGTGCCGATGAAGTAATCAATTACGAAATTGAAAATATCAAAGACAAAATAAAAGAACTTACCCAAGGCAAAGGAGTGGATGTGGTGTACGATGCAGTGGGCGATAGGTTTACCGAGCCTTCCATTCGCTCGCTCGCATGGAAAGGACGATATTTAGTAGTTGGTTTTGCTGCTGGCGAAATTCCTAAAATTCCATTGAATTTGGCACTTTTAAAAGGGGCTTCAATTATAGGGGTGTTCTGGGGTATGTTTGCTCAAAATGAACCAGCCAATAGTCTCCAAAATTTTATGGATATATTAGGATTTATAAAAGAAGGAAAATTAAAACAGCATATTCATAAAATCTATCCCTTGGCTCAAGCGAAAGATTCACTCCAAGACCTTGCTGATAGAAAAGTAATGGGCAAATGTGTAATTGACTGTACTTAGGCTATTCTTTATAAAAAAAACGCACTTTTTTTCCTGAAATTTTCTCAAGCATCGGCTTCAAAATCTTGTCTGCATTTTGTTTAGTTTGCTCAATTATACCCATTTGTAATGCCGAATCACTTATTTGTAATTCTGCTTTTTTGTAGGCCTCGTCAATTAATTGGCTTTGATCATATAATGAAAATAGCGAAACATCGTATACTTTTGATTGGCTATGGTCTATTTTATTGGAGCAAATTTCAGGATTTGGCAATTCAATTATCAAGCTATCATTTTCAAAATCAAGGCTTTCGGCTTTAATTTTTGCTAAATCAATACAGCCAATAACCTGACCACTGATAATAAGCAAAGCTTTTGAATTAGGCAAAATTGTTTTTTGCAATTCACTTTCAACCACATCCCTAAATTGAAAATTTACCAATTCGATTTTACCAATTGCTGTCACCTGATTAAGTACTAAATTTTGTGTAACTTTTGATTCTGTTTTAAAAAAATCTTTGAAGCCTTTTACTTTTTCCCATAAAAAAATGGCCCCAATGACTGAGAGAAAAAGAATGCTAATTTGAGCTAAATACTTGAATTGAAACATTTTAATACTTTTGATTCTAAAATAAAAAATAGGACGGCTTTTTAGGATTCAACAAAATCAATTCAAATTACCATTATTTAAAATAAAATGCTTGTTTTATAGGTATATTTCCTGAAATTTACGATTCAAAAATTTAGTAAGATAAATGCAGCAAGTACTTGATTTTTTTAGCACCATTACCAGTTCGGAAGAAATTATAAAAGCGGGCCTCTACATTATTGTATTAATTGTATTTGCTGAAAATGGATTATTTTTTGCTTTTTTTTTACCAGGCGATTATTTATTATTTTTAACAGGGGTTTTTGGAGGCACTGGACTATTAAAAGAATCCCTTTCTGAATTATTGATTTGGATTACAATTGCTGCTATATTAGGCTCTTTGGTGGGCTATCTGATAGGCAGGTTTGCGGGTAATCGAATACAAAACCAAAAGGAATCTGTTTTTTTCAAAAAAAAGTATATCGATAATACTCAGAAATATTTTGAGAAATATGGAGCCAGAACCTTGATTATCAGTCGATTCCTACCAGTCATTCGTACCTTCGCCCCTATTTTGGCGGGCATTTCCAAAATGAAATACTCAAGCTATTTGATGTTTAATGTGATTGGAGCGGTCCTTTGGGTCGGTATTTTGGTTACTGCAGGCTATTATTTTGGGGAGAAGTTCCCCTGGATAGTTAATTATGTACACTATATCATTATTTTCTTTTTGGCTATTACCACTTTTACAGTGGTTAAAAGTTATTTTGATGCCAAAAAAGAACTAGCTGATTAAAAGTCAAACGCTTTATTTAACTTTCCCGTGCTCCAATAAAGTAATGAATTCTCTTTTTCCTATCTCTATAATTTTCTTTCCTGTACAGTTTGTTATAGAGTCGGGGTTATCAATTTCACTCTCTTGGCAATATTCAAGATCGGTTTTCTCTTCATAAATTAGGCCTATATTTTTGGCAAAAATGTGGCAGTCTACCAAATAACTAACCACATTATTGGTACTATCACCCAGCACTTTAATAATGTCCTTATCGGTAATTAGAGATGGCGGAAGAGTTCCATTCTCAACAATCTCGGCTATTTTTGGTTCTTGTCCATTAATTTGGTTAACATTCCATTCTGAGGTTAGATAAACAGGATAGTGCAATAAAACAGTATACACATTTTTTTCAGCCTTGATTACCTGCTTGAGATTTGTAATAATTTGAAAAATAGTCTCAGGTTTAAAAAAAAGATCATTTTTGCCCTTTACTTGGCGCTCAATTGTATAATAAATTTCATTTTTATTCTCTGTTTTAGAGGTTACTATTTCCTTCACCAATAATGAATCAATCTGCTCTTTTTTACCAGAATAAGAATAAACTACTTTTCGGAAGAGTTTATAATCCCCTACTTCAATCGGAAAATACTGGTACGAATCTTTGGGGTCTGGGCCAACTAGATCGGATTTATTGCACGAAATTACTACTATCAATAAAAAAATAGAAACATAACTATTTATAAACCAACGATTTAAATATCTCATTACTTTTTTATTTCTATTTATTTTAGATTGCAGTCAAGAATCAATTACAAAACGTTTAAATTTCAATTTTCGTAAAATAACATTTCTAAATTTTAATGATTATACTGCTTTTTACGAGCCATTTGGGTAATTTTATTTGCAAATTTACCAACCTTTACGAGCCAACAAGCCCTTTTTAAAAATTATATCCGGTATTAAAAACAGAAAATAAATGAATTTAGCGAAAGAATTCGACCAAATTGTTCACAAGAGGCGGTCAGTAAGGATTTATGACAACGACTTTTTATTCGATGAATCAGCTGTGAGCCGTAGTTTGGAGCGAGCCGTGTTAGCACCCAACAGTAGTAATATGCAATTGTGGGCTTTTTACAGAGTGAAAAGCAAAGCCATAAAGGAGCAATTAGTTCATGCTTGCATGCACCAGTCTGCGGCTAAAACCGCCAATGAACTCATTGTGTTTGTGACTAAAATAAGTAATTGGAAAGCCAATGCCCAATGGAATTTAGAAAATATGAAACGACAATTTGAAGGGAAGGAGCTGACAACAAAAGATAAAAGAGCTTTGGCCTATTACACTAAATTAATGCCCCTTTTTTACAAAAATGACTTTTGGGGATTCAATACTCTACTTCGTAAAATAATCATTGGCTATATGGGCTTAAAAAAACCGATTATAAGACTCACCAATGAGGCCGACCAGCGAATTATGTGTCATAAATCCGTTGCCTTAGCAGCCCAAACTTTCATGCTCAGCATGACGGCTGAAGGCTATGACACTTGTCCAATGGAAGGTTTTGACAAAAATTTAGTGAAAAAAATACTTAAATTGGGTAAAACCGATGAAATAACCATGATAGTAGCATGTGGTAAAGGCAAGCCCGAAGGCATCTATTCTGAGAGGACGAGACTCCCCATTGAAAAAGTAATTTTTACCCTTTAAATGACCTCATTCTTTTCCCTTACTCAGCTATTTTATGATAAAGTACCAATCCAGCGATAGGGCTTTCGAGAATAACTCCAATTGTTACCCCATATTTTGTGGCAGTTTTTCGTAGAATATCCGAATAGTAAAAAGCTACTGAACCCGTAAAATGCACCTTATAATTTTGATAATTAGGATATTTAACCACTGATTTTTCAAAAAATTGACTAAAGGCCTCTAATACAATGAGATAAATTGTTGGATCGGCTCTATTATCAAATAAAAACTTCGAGAATCCCGCAAAATATCTATTGGGAAATGGTTGTTTGTAGGCTCTATCTAATATTTCTGTTCTTTCCAGATTGCCAAATTTTTTTATAAACTTTTGTTGAATCTCATCCGATAATTCTTTACGAATATATTTCTTAATCAATTCCTTACCCAAATATCCCCCACTTCCTTCATCTCCCAACCAAAAGCCCAAAGGCGGTATTTGATTGGCTATTTTTTGCCCGTCATAAAAGCAGGAGTTAGATCCTGTACCTAATATGCATGCAATGCCAGCTTCATTACCACAAAGCGAGCGAGCTGCAGCTACCATATCGTCATTTATTTCAATTGTAGCATTGGAAAATGCCCTCTCAAAGACATTCTGAATAATTCTAGACTTATCGGCGTTTGTAATACCCGTACCATAGTAAAAAATTTTATTGATTTCAATTTTAATATAAGGAATTACATTTTCGCTTACTTCTAAAAATATCGACTCCTCCTCCTGATAATAAGGGTTGAAACCCAAAGTTTTAAATTGAGAAATATTTCCTTCGTTATCAATTAGCCTCCAATCTGTTTTGGAAGAGCCACTTTCTGCAATTAAAATTGACATCT
The DNA here is from genome assembly GCA_040385875.1 of Bacteroidota bacterium. Taxonomy (GTDB): domain Bacteria; phylum Bacteroidota; class Bacteroidia; order Cytophagales; family Spirosomataceae; genus JANMZR01. The sequence goes on along the minus strand of JAZKGO010000024.1, from coordinate 19,563 downwards.
TTTTTTTTTAAAATTGAACCAAGTGCTACTGTTAAAGTATAAAATTGAATCAATGTCTTAGGTAAAGTTCATAATTTTTTTTTTCACTTAAATATCAATCATTTTTTTGTAAAATCTCAGATATTATTTGACTTTAATCTATATTTGAATCATAAAATTTAAATAGCAAGGAAAATTTTTAATATAAATAATGAAGAATTTTAAAATAGTTATCCTCGTAATTGTGGCATTGAGTATTATGATACAGTTATCGGGTTGTAAAAGTAGCAATAAGGCAAAGCCAGTTTCTGAGATTTTAAAGGCCGTTTTTTTTGCACAACAAGTCAAACATGATAATTCAATCGTTTATACAAAAGGAGCTGCCTCCAACATCGTAAGTGGCTATTCCAAATTAAGAATTGACCTCACATCAGCTTCGACAGTAAGTTTTACTGATTTTGATGGAAACACTTTTAGTGGGTCTTATAGCCTTTCGGCCGATAGCAAAACCCTCACTTTTAGTAATTTGACACCCATCCCAACTGGCTCGGGCGGCACAGTTACTTTTTCGATTCTCAGCTTTCAAGAAAGCCCAGCCCAGGTGGTACTTTCAAGGTCTGGAACAAGCGTAAAAACCGGCAATACTATTAATGAATATACTCTCACTACCACTCCATAGGTTTTCAATATTTAATTAAGCAACTACCTCTTATTTTCTAATTCAATTGACCTCATACCAGTTTTAGTAAGATTTTTGTCTACTTAAATCGAATGAATATTATTCTATCTATTTGATATTCAATTATTTATAATTTTTTCATTTTCCAAAACAAAACAATACCTACCTTTGTACTATGGAAAAAAGAACAGAAATTGCCGCTTTAGGAGAATTTGGATTGATTGAAATTATTAAAA
>JAZKGO010000024.1:12479-18569 GCA_040385875.1 Bacteroidota bacterium | reverse complement strand
CAACCCGAACTTGACGATTTTGAATATATAGTGGGCAGACAACTAAAGCCCACCGCTCGCATGGATATTGTACATCAATTGGCTGAATTGGGAGTAGTGCCTACTTCAATGATTGATATTTCAGATGGATTGGCCTCGGATCTATTACATATTTGTAAGCAATCAAATGTTGGAGCGACCATTTTTGAAGAAAAATTACCCATTGATGATAAGTCTTTTTTAGCGGCTACTTCTTTAAATATAAGCCCAATCACGGCAGCGCTTAACGGAGGGGAAGACTTTGAACTATTATTTACTATTTCCCAATCTGATTTCGAAAAAATCAAACCTATTACAGACTTAAATCCTATCGGTTTTATTACTGAAAATCTAAATGAGGTGAATTTGGTGATGAAATCAGGACAATTGGTTCCATTAATTGCCCAAGGCTGGAATCAGTAATGATTTAGGATGACAAAGAAAAAGCCCCGTGTCAATGACTCGGGGCTTTTCAATAAACAAATAGAACCACCTATTTAAATTATCTTTAAAAATCAAACTTCTCGAAATTGAGTCGTTAGTTTATATATTTTGTTACTGAAATAGTAATTTCTTTTAAACTATTTAGAAGTACTTAATAGTGATTGAATAAAAAAGGAAATTTTGACCTCTTAAAACTAAATCAAAGTGAAAAAACTTAATTTTTATACAAAGTAACTAAAAAACTTCCGAATATATATCAAAACGACAAGTTAATATAAAAAATTGTCGACAATTTCCCCTTTTTAATCTATCTAACTTCAATAAAAAGCAAAAATCATCTTCGAGGAATTGTCAAAAGTCAATTTTTAAGCCTAATTGGAAAGTTCATTTCTAGAATTGCAATTAATAATCTGCCTCTATTTCTGATTTTTAAACTATCAATTAGTATGCTTGCATACCATTTTTTGTTTCGCCATATTTGCATATAATTTAAAAAGTAATTTGAAAACTCATTTTTCAAAACTATGCAAATATTACAGCAAATTATTTTTCTAATTGCCTCAATTATAGCGGCTTACTTTATATTCAAAAGAATTTCTATTATTAGAAAAACTATTCTTTTGGGAAAGACATTAAAAAGAACTGACAATCCCTCAAAAAGGCTTCAAACCATGATTCGGATTGCTTTCGGACAGAAAAAAATGTTCGATAGACCCATCGTTGGCCTCCTCCACTTTATAATTTATGCTGGCTTTCTTTTGATAAATATAGAAGTATTGGAGATAATTTTAGATGGTTTATTAGGTACTCACCGATTATTCGCTCCACTTTTAGGCGCTTTTTACCCTTTTCTTATCAACTTTTTTGAATCATTGGCAATTGGTGTTTTAGTGGTTTGTATTTTGTTTTTAGTGAGACGAAATATCACCAAAGTAAATAGGCTTCAAGCCATACGGCATCGAGAATTGAATGGTTTTCCCATCATAGATGCCAATACCATTCTAATTTTTGAAATTGTCTTGATGGCCGCATTATTAAAAATGAATGCCGCAGATACTGTTCTTCAAAGTAGAAATGTGCCTCATTATGAACCAGTTGGACCATTTTTGATCAGTCAGTTTTTGGTCCCAATTTTTGATATTTTTAGCACTCAAACATTAATTGCTTTGGAACGATTGGCATGGTGGTTTCATATTTTAGGCATTTTTACCTTTGCCATTTATGTGACTTATAGCAAACATTTACATATATTTTTAGCTTTTCCGAATACTTATTTTGCTGATTTAGGCTCAAAAGGTAGAATTAGTAATATGCCTGAAGTAACCAAAGAGGTGAATCTTATGTTGGGGATTGTCGATGAAACCCCAACCCCTCCCCAATTGGTTGGGGAGCCTTCAAGATTTGGGGCTAAAGATGTAATGGATTTGACTTGGAAAAACCTCATGGATGCTTACAGCTGTACCGAATGTGGTCGATGCACTTCTGCTTGTCCGGCTAATCAAACTGGGAAAGCACTTTCTCCAAGAAAAATCATGATGGATACACGTGATCGATTAGAGGAAGTGGGCAAAAATATGGCTCAAAATAAAGGACTTTTTATCGAAGATGGAAAATCCCTTTATAAAGATTATATTTCAGAGGAAGAGCTACGAGCTTGCACTACCTGCAACGCCTGCGTACAAGAATGCCCGATCTTGATATCACCCATGGATATTATTTTACAAATGCGCCGTTATCAAATTATGGAAGAAAGCGATGCTCCAGCTTCTTGGAACGCCATGTTTTCGAACATCGAAACCAACCAAGCTCCATGGAAATTCGCCCCATCTGATCGATTTAATTGGGCAGCTTCGGAGTGATGAGTTATGAACGCTGAGTGATGAGTTTTTGCAATAAGTATATTCTAAACTAAGTTTCAATTATTTTTAAAAACATGAAGCTGAAGCTTCACGCAATTCACAAAAGAGCTGGAAGGCTCAGTAAGAATTTTGTCAATTGCAAAAGGTTTACCCGTTTCGGCGTTCCGATTTGTAAAAAAATTTGACAAATTAAGTTCACAATGCAATAAGTATTTTTTCGTATGAAAATATTGATTTTGGGTGCAACAGGTCGAACGGGGAAATACCTTTTGAAAGAAGCTTTGAATAGAGGTTTTGAGGTAAATATTTTGGTAAGAGATTCAAAAAAAGTAAAAGTAAAATCAGAAAAGCTAAATATTTTTGAGGGAAATTCTAGAATCATTGAAGATTTACGAAAAGCTATAAATGGCTGTAATTCAACACTTAGTGCATTGAATATTTCTAGAAATTCAGATTTTCCTTGGGCTAATTTGCGAACTCCTAAAGATTTTTTGGGGAAAACGGTTCAAAATATTATTGATTTAAATAATACAAATCCTCTAGAAAAATTGATTGTAATTTCAGCTTGGGGTGTTGACGACACCAAAAAAAATTTACCTTTTTGGTTTCGTTGGTTGGTCGATTACAGCAATATTAAATATGGATATTTAGGTCATGAAGAGCAGGAGAAATTACTTCAAAATTCTGATTTAAATTGGACAAGTGTTAGGCCAGTTGGGCTTACAAATTTTGAGAAAAATGAAGAGATTCAAACCTCACAAAACAATTTTCCCAAACCAAATTTGACCATATCGAGAAAAAGTGTTGCCCAATTTATGCTTGATATTTTAGTAAATAAATTATTTGAAAATCAAGCAGTTACAATTTTTGCAAAATAATAAATCATGAAATTGCCATTAACAAAGTGTAAATAAACCACACCATAAATAAATTGGCGATTCGACTGGGCGTCCCCCATGTACCTTAAAAAACAATTACCTACTCATGAAAAAAGTACTATTTGGATTTGTGTTATTCTTTGCTCTTTTTGGAGTTATTTATTATTTTGGTCCAAAACCTGATGCTCCTACATTGGAAGTTCCGATGTTTAAATTAACTGGTGATTTACCCATTTTAGAAAAACAAATATCCGATTCAGAAAGAGAAATAAAAGGGATAAAGTCAGGTTGCGAAGCCAAAATTATTTGGGCCGATTCTACTAAAAAAATCAAAACAAAAATTGCCTTTCTTTATATTCATGGCTTTGGAGCTACTCAGATGGAGGGCGACCCTGTTCACCGAAATATTGCTAAAAAATACCAATCCAATTTATATTTGGCTCGTTTAGCTGGCCACGGAATTGAATTGGGGGATGAGAATATGGCAGAGGTTAAAACGGATGATTTTGTGCTATCTGCCGAACACGCCTTGGCTGTGGCCAAAACTTTAGGCAATGAAGTAATCATTATTTCCACCTCATTTGGCAGCGCACTTACTACCTATTTGGCATCCAAACATCCTGATATTAAAGCGATTATATTGTATTCGCCCTGTATAAAAGTGTTTGATGAAAAGGCTGAAATATTAGATAATCCTTGGGGGTTACAAATAGGCAAATTGGTAAATGGCTCAGCAATCCGTGATTTCAAACCAACGAATGAAGGGCACAGAAAGTACTGGACTACCCATCAGCATCTAAATGGAGTAGTACAACTTCAAAACTTCCTGACTCATGCCATGGTCAAATCAACTTTTGAAAGTGTGAAGTGTCCTGTATTCTTGGGATATTGGTATAAGAATGAAAATGAGCAAGACAAAGTAGTTTCAGTACCTGCGATGCTAAAAATGTTTGAAGAATTGGGCTCAGCCAACAAACAGCGATTTGCATTTCCAAAAGCTGGAAATCATGTGATTGCCTCCCCAATTTTATCAAAAGATATTGAAACAGTTCAAAAAGAAACTGAAAAGTTCTTAGAATCAGTTTTGAAAGTGGAGAATGTGGGTTTTGTGGATACCAAATAGCAATAAAATAATATGGAAAATATTGAATTTAAAGTGCCAACCATGGCTGAAATGTCAGCTAAAGGTGATAGCCCAGAAATATTATTTTGGGTAGGTTGTGCAGGCTCATTTGACGACCGTTACAAAAAAGTAACCATTGCTTTTTGCAAAATAATGAATGCCGTTGGGGTAAAATTTGCAGTATTGGGTACAGAAGAAGCTTGTACGGGTGATCCTGCACGTAGAGCAGGCAACGAATTTCTGTTTCAAATGCAGGCCAGCATGAATATTCAAGTTTTGAATGGCTATGAAGTAAAGAAAATCGTAACCGCCTGCCCCCATTGTTTCAATACATTAAAAAATGAATATCCTGAATTGGGAGGTCACTATGAGGTAATCCATCATTCAACATTTTTGCAACAACTAATCAATGAGGGTAAAGTGAAGATGGCTGAAGGAGGAACTTTTAAAGGCCAAAAAATCACCTACCATGACTCTTGCTATTTAGGAAGGGCAAATGATATTTATGAGGCACCTCGGGCTGTTTTAGAGGCTTTGGATGCTGAATTAGTTGAAATGAAACGATGCAAAACAAAGGGCTTGTGTTGTGGTGCTGGAGGTGGTCAAATGTTCAAGGATGCAGAAAAAGGCACAAAAGAGGTAAATGTTGAGCGAATTGAAGAGGCATTGCAAACAGGTGCCAAAACTATCGCAGTTGCCTGTCCGTTCTGCATGACGATGATGAGCGATGGAGTGAAAAACAAAGAAAAGGAAGATTCAGTAAAAGTTTACGATCTTGCGGAACTCATTGCCAGTGGAATATAGTTAATAGTGAAACGGTTTTATTGCTGAATGATAAAACGATATTCAAACAGATATATGCTTATTCCTTTCGAAAATATGCCAGACCATGCCCGAGTTTGGGTATACCAGACTGATAGAAAATTATTAGATACGGAGGTCAAATCAGCTCAACTGGCTTTAAATGAGCAAATTAGCCAATGGGCCGCACATGGTGCACCTCTGGCGGGCTCATCAGAGATATTGCACAATCGATTTGTGATTATCGCTGCTGACGAATTGCAAAATGCAACATCAGGCTGCTCAATCGATGCCTCCACCAATTGGCTTAAAAGCATTGGAAATCAATTAGGAGTCAATTTTTTTGATAGGTCAATCGCCTTTATGGCTGGAAACGAAATACAAACAGCTCAATTATTAGAATTGAAAAAAGCAGTTTCAGATTCTATCATAGTTCCAGAAACAATCATTTTCAATAATCTGGTTGGCAATATTGGTGACTTCAGACAAAATTGGAAACAAAAAGCTGGCGGAAGTTGGCTAAAAAAGTATTTTACCACTCAATTGGCATAAAAATGGCCGAAAATTTATTTATACCTTCAACTACTTCCCGATCCGAAATATATGAAAGTATCCTCCCGCAAATTGAGGCTTTAGTTGCAGATGAACCAGATTTAATTGCCAATCTGGCCAACATTTCAGCCGTTTTGAAGGAAGCTTTTGGCTTTTTTTGGGTGGGTTTTTATTTGAAAAAAGGCAATCAATTGGTTCTAGGGCCATTTCAAGGGCCGCTAGCTTGTACCAGAATCAATTTTGACAAAGGTGTTTGTGGATATTGCTATACCACAAAACAAACCATTATTGTTCCCAATGTGGATGAGTTTCCTGGTCATATCGCATGTTCTTCGGCCTCCAAATCAGAAATTGTATTACCTGCCATTAACCAAAAAGGAGAAGTATTTTTAGTCCTAGATATTGATTCAGATCA
>JAZKGO010000024.1:0-12379 GCA_040385875.1 Bacteroidota bacterium | reverse complement strand
GAAAGGCGGTGGTAAGGGGTTGTTCCCAATCGAGCAATTGCTTCTCTGGCATAATAAGGAAAAATATTTGAACATTTTACAAAATTTCACCTAGTAGATTAAATGAAAGGCGGTGGTAAGGGGTTGTTCCCAATCGAGCAATCGCTTCCCTGTGAAATTTTGTGGGATACCCAAAATTATGCTCCCAACCGTATCCCTGATATTCAGCTGACAACTTTTCCATCAAATCGTCCCGATGGGTTTTTGCCAAAATAGAGGCAGCAGCTATCGCCAAATATTTTTGATCCCCTTTCACAACGCATGTGTGGGGTATCATTGGATAAGGATAAAATTTGTTCCCGTCAATCAACAAATGTTCAGGCCTGACTTTTAACTGATCCACCGCCAAATGCATTGCTTTTATACTGGCTTTCAAGATATTAATTTGATCGATATCGTTATTAGAAACTTCCGCAATGGCCCAGCTGAGCGCATTTTCTTTAATAACCGAAACCAATTCAACTCTTTGAGTTTTGTTGAGCATTTTTGAGTCAGTAAGCCATTGATGGCTATAATTTATCGGGAAAATAACCGCAGCGGCCACTACAGGACCAGCCAAGGGTCCACGGCCAGCTTCATCACAACCCGCTTCCCTGACTGAAGAATTGTAAAATGATTTCAACATATTAATCTTCCAAAATATTCCCGATGAAAGTTATTTTTGTGGCAAATGAAAGCAACCAAAAGACTATACCCCATTTTAAATAAATATGAAATACGTCGGTAAGTACCAATGAAGAATTTTCCAAAAATGTAACCTTCTCAATTTGGTTGATTTGGTCAAAAACATTTTTTAGATTTTTTGAATTGGCGGCTTTAAAAAATTTTCCATCAGCAATTTTAGCTATTTCAGATAAAATTTCTTGATCAATACTCATGTTATAGGCCACCGTGGCAGAATCTGTCTCATATTTAATTGCCTCCGCTCCCACTAAAATAGTATACAGCTTCACACTATAAGCCTTGGCTATTTGGGCTGAGGCAGTTGGATCCAGATTTCCAGCGGTATTATCCCCATCACTAATTAAAATAATAATTTTTGATTTGGATTTTGCCTCCAAAAGTCGGTTCACACCCACCGCCAATGCACTTCCTATAGCAGTGCCTTCTGCGTGAATCATATTAGAGTTTATCTCGTCAATATAATTATTAAGTGCCTCATAATCAGTAGTTAATGGTGCAAGCGAGAAAGCCTCTCCTGAAAAAAGCACCAGCCCTATTCGGTCTTGATAACGATTATTGATAAATTGTTTAGCAATTCGCTTGGATGCCTCCAGCCTATTGGGCAAAATATCTTTTATAAGCATTGAATGGGAAATATCAATAGCTAAAATAATGTCAATCCCCTCGGAAATTTTATTTTGTGTTCTACTGGAAATTTGTGGTCGGGCAAAAGCTAAAATCATCATTGACAAAGAAATAATGATTAAAATCGGTGGTAAAATCCTAAAATGTCTAGACCAACCTTGTTTCAAATGACCATTAATAGTAGCAATCGGTAAGCCTACCCTTGACCGATTTTGGAAGTAGGCTCTTATAAAAAAAAGAATAGGTATGCCCAATAATAAATATAACACATAGGGTCTGGCCCAATTAATCTCATTCAATTTTGACCAAGAAAACCATTCAGCCGAGAACCAATTTTGCATATTTTATCTTAGTTTTTTTACTATAGAGTATTCCCTTTTTTGTAAATTGTAATAATAATCCGCCAAATTATTGAGAGTGGTAAATGAGTTATTTATGTCTTCAGAAATAATATTCCCATAAATCGATTTATCGATTTCACGCAATGCAGTTTCCAAATGGTCATTTGGAATATTTTTTATTATCTCAGGGGTGGTCATGGTGGTATACGACCTTTTTTGAAGCTTTCCAATATAGTCTTTCCATAAGGTAAGTGCCTTCTCCAAGTTAGTTTTTGTGGCCGATTTTGCATATCGATTAAAGATTTTTTTAAATTCCACATGCCTTCTATAAATAGTGAAAATATTTATTTGAGACATTACCGTTTTACCAAAAACCAGCCACCAAATAATAATGGCAACAATAATAATAGCGATTTGCAAAAAAAGATAGGCTATATTGATTTTAACTTTCATTGGCAGTAGCCTTGAATTATCTTTCACAGATAATGCCCGTAAATTGCCAGCAATTTGTTGAAGTAGTACAATGGAATCTTTTTCGCAATAAATTAAGGTGGAGTCGCCTTTATTTGCCAAAAAAACTGGAATTGAAATACTTTGAATGGAGTCAATACTAAAAGTTCGAAATTGGTAAATAGCACTGTCAACACTCACATTATTAATTGTTTTGGTTGGAAAATATATTTTATCAACCAACTCGAACGGTCTATAATCAAATGCTTTATCCGTAAAAAACACCTCCTGTTTTGAGTTGTGTTTATATACAAAAGAAAAGTTCACAATTTCCCCCAAGCGAATCGTATCAGTCAAAAATTTACCAATGGGTCGAGGGGTAATTTTAATTTGACCCAAACAATTAGATGAAAAAATAAAAACCAAAAATAGTATTCTTAACATTAGCTTACCTTTCTGATTTTAAATAATTTAATGAGCTTTCCGGCAAAATCTTCCCCAGATTCAATCGGCAAATAATTGGCCTTATTTTCTTTGCAAATTTGTTCTAAAATGACACGATTTGTCTCAAAAGTATTTTTAATTTGGCTTCTAAACAAATTAGAGGAAGTGTTGGTCCAAACAATTTTTTGGGTTTCAAGCTCATAAACGGGTATAATTCCTAGCCTTGGCAAAGCCGTTTCCCGTGAATCATACAGATGAATTACAATTAGGTCATGCTTTCGAGCCAAGGCTCTTAAATTATGCTCATAATCCACGTCGATAAAATCAGAAATCAAAAAAATAACTGACTTTTTCTTTACAATTTCTAAAGTGAATAATATCGCCGCTTGCAAGTTTGTTTTACTGGAAGCTGGCTCCAAACTAAATAATTTTGTGATTAATTGATAGCCATGTTTCATGCTATTTTGGGGCTTCAAATAGAGTTCCTTTTGGTCCGAAAAGCAATACAAACCCACTTGGCTAGCCTCACGCATGGCCGAGATGGCTAATGTTCCACAGATTTCCTTAGCAATATCAATTTTTGAATTACCCGTTACCCCAACTTTTTGTGAGCCGCTTACATCCACCATAAAGAAAACCTGCTGTTCTTTTTCTTCCTTGAAGAGTTTAATATAAATACCATGACCTTTGGCCGAGGTATTCCAGTCAATCAATCGCAGGTCATCACCAAAATTGTAGGTTCTTAGATCACTAAATTCTAGTCCTGAACCCTTAAAAATTGATTTATAATTACCATGCATATGGCCATTTACAGCCTTACGAATCCTTATTTCAAATTTTACTAATCTAGAAAGAATCTTATCTCTCATTTATTTTATGTCAAAATAAAATCAACAATTACATTAGGCAAACTATTAAAATATAAATTTAGTCATTATCACCTATTTAAATTAAACATTTTTATGATTTTACCTAAAAGAAAAGCGCTAATTTTGGATGATAAAATTTCTTAAAGTTGTTCGCAATCTCATAATGTGAGCGTATAATCTGGTTTTCGGCTTTTCTAAATCAAGGAAAATGGATATATTTTATGAAAGAATTATGAAAGCGGACTTTTTCACCCCTTGAATTTTTCAGAAAGCTTTTGGGATTTTGTGCTTAGTTTATTGGTTAAAAACAATACAATTCGAATGAAATATATTTTATTATTGGCTTTTTGTATTCTATTAGGAGCTTGCAAACCCAAGTTTGATAAAAAACCAGAAAAGTTAGTTCCTAAAGATAAGATGGTGAAAATATTGTCAGATATGCATCGAATGGAAGGGTTTGTGAACAATATGGGTATTCAAAACACTGATACCTCCCAATTTATTTTCAGGAAATTAGAAGCTAAAATATTTAAGAAATATCAAGTGGACACTGCCGCTTATTATGCCAGTTATAAATACTATCTGATAAACCCTGATGATTTTACCGAAATGTATAAGCAAGTGGTAAAAAGCATTAAAGAAAAAAATAAAGCGGACTCTTTAGTTGAAGCAAAAAGTAAAAAAAATGAGGTTGACACTTCAAAGGTGGATAAATTGAAGGTACCGACCACACCAAGAAATTTAAAGAACAGAAAGTTTAATATTGATTCCATAAAAGCGAGATTTTCTCATGCAAAAAAATAGATGTGGCTGGGTAAGCAGTGAGCAAATTTATATTGATTATCACGATAACGAATGGGGTAAGCCCTGCCACGACGATCAAAAACTATTCGAAATGTTACTTTTAGAGGGATTTCAAGCAGGTTTGAGTTGGATTACAGTTTTGAGAAAAAGGGAGTCATATCGGGAAGCGTTGGATAATTTTGATGCAAATATCTGTGCTCAATATGATGAGAGAAAGATTGCTGAGCTTTTACAAAACGTTGGTTTGATAAGAAATCGATTAAAAATGGATGCAATCGTCGCCAATGCCAAAGCTTTTTTGGAGGTACAAGCAGAGTTTGGCAGCTTCAATCAATATATTTGGAGCTTTGTTAATCACCAAACTATAAAAAGTCATTTTACAGATTACCGAGTTGCTCCAACTACTACTCCAGAGTCAGATGCGATGAGTAAAGCCTTGAAAAAGAGAGGTTTTAAGTTTATTGGAAGCACTATTTGCCTTGCTTATATGCAGGCTACAGGCATGGTGAACGACCATTCTGTGGGATGTTTTTGTTATTAATTTGCAAGAAGTTGGTAATTAATTTGAGTAAATATTAATTATTGTTTGCAAAAATTGGCAAAATTTCTTAATTTTGCATTCCCAAAAACGGTGATGTAGCTCAGTCGGTAGAGCAAAGGACTGAAAATCCTTGTGTCGGCGGTTCGATTCCGTCCATCACCACGTTTTAAATTTTAAGCCCTTGATAATCAGCGTATTATCAAGGGCTTTTTGTTTTACTTACACTATTACTTACACTTTTTGCCTGTTTTGCCCTTTACTTATCAAATTAACTATTATACTTCTTTTCTATAAAAGCAAAATAATTAATAATAATAGCATAAACAAATTTAATTGTACTAGCCACACCCATAAAACCCCGCCCTCCCAAAAATCCAATCACAAAAGGCCTTTTTCTTACCTTTCGCACAAGCCATCAGCCCATTTTCAAAATTATTCTATTCCCTGAAATCGGGAAATAATTTCGAAAATAAGCTCGCACAAAAAAGCCTTTTTAGAGCCAGCGCTGAATTTTTCGAAGAGCAGAATTTTATGGGCTTTTCATTTTCTTTAAGATTTGAAGAAATAAAATGTAACTATTGAAACCTACAATCTAGCAATTAATTCAAGCAATCTACCAAATTCTTCTTTACAAAATTTCTATTTCCCTATTCCTTTGACTCAAAATCAAACAGAATATAACGAAATGGAAAAGTTATCTCCCGAACTCCCTTCAGTCTTTTTGGTGCTTGCCGATTTGGTAAAGCAAATGCATTCTAACCAAAAAGCAATCATGGACAAACTCAATAATTTGAATACGGAAAGTCCATCAATGTCAGAATACATTACTGCCATGGAATTTATGGATGCTTTGCGTATCCATAGAAGCAAGTTTGATGAATTAAGAAGTCAAAACTTAATTAAAACAATTGAAAAAGGCCGTAAAATATATGTGCCTACCACAGAAATAAGGCGATATTTTGAAGATAATTCTATCAAATAAGAAGCTATGACTAATCCCCAATTCTCCTATTTCAAAGGTGGCATCACCCAAACAAAGCCAAGTCAATCTATTGATAATGAGACAGTTTATAAAATGCTGGTTTCAGATTTATATAAAAATCGAATACAAAAAATTCGAGTTGAAAAGGATTCAGAACTTCAACGAAAACTCAAAAACAAACTGGATTATGTCTGCTTTTCTGGAATTTTTTCAGATAGAAAGGAAGCCAATTTACTTTTAGAAAGTGGCTTGATTTGTCTAGATTTTGATAAAATTGGAGATTTGGAAAGGGTAAAAAAGGAATTGGGAAAGGACCAATTCTGTCATTTACTTTTCACAAGCCCAAGCGGAAATGGTTTAAAATTGATTGTAAAAATCTCAGAATTCAAACATGCCTGGATTCAACTTTCGGAATATTTTAAAGGAAAATATGGCATGGTGGTTGATAAGTCGGGAAAAGATATTTGTCGAGCTTGCTTTTTGAGCTGGGATATAGATACTATTTATATGCCTGATTCACAGGTGTTTGAAGTAAAAGAAGTTTTAGTAAAACAAGAAAATCCTAAAAATCAAGCCGATTTGGAGCGAGCGAAATTGGTTGTTGAAAGAATTGTTTCTCAAAGAATGGATTTAACTGAAAATTATACGGACTGGCTGAATTTAGGTTTCGCTTTATCTGGTGGATTTCGAGAAGATGGTCGACCTCTTTTTCAAGAACTAAGCCAATTTTATCCAAAATATAATCCAGCAGAAACAGATGCAAAATTTGATGAATGTTTGAAATCTACCCGATTTGATAATCCTGCTTTTTTGTTCAAAAAAGCTAAAGAAGCAGGAATTACCATTACCAAAAACGAAGAAGCACATCATAAATATTTGTACCGGAAAACAAAAGATACCGAATCAAATGGCTCAGTAACCTATGATTTGCAGGATTTTCGGATGCTTGTCCAAGGTCCAAAATACAATTCAGTAGTTTCTGAAGGCTTTTTACTTTATGTGAAATACATGACTGTCGATGAAAACGAATATTATACTTGGATTTTGGAAGTTCAACTGCCAGATGCAAGCCCTATCTATCTAGAAATCAATCATGAAGACTTTTTTGAGCCTAAAAACTTAGAGAGAATTTTAGGTGCAAAACGGCTGAGTATTACTGCAAATTATACCCAATTGCAAAAAATACGAACTTTTTTGTTTAATTGTACTGAGTTTCCGAGAGCCAAAAAAGTGCTTCGATATGGCCTTCATCCGGAAACAGAGCTTTTTATGTTTGCCAATTGTGCCATTTCTAAGCAAGGCAAAATATATTCTCCAGACCGATTTGGCATTATCGACTATCAAGGTTCATTTGTTTCCATGCCTCAGGTAAACAAAAACGATGATTCCCCCTATAAATATGTGGAAAATGTGGTTGGTTTTAATGAATGGTTTAAACTGTTTGCGGCCGCTCAAAAGCATGAATTGGCATTTTTGGGAGCAAGTTTTATGCTTTTTTCTATTTTTAGAGATGTGGCTGTCCAAGCTTGCAATTTCAGTCCGATGTTGTTTTTAACTGGTATCGCTGGCACTAATAAAAGTACTTTTTTCAAACACCTCAATTATATTTTTGGAACGGATGGCCAAGCAATGGGAATCAATTTAAAAGGTAGAAATAGCGAAGCTGGCTTTACAAGCAAATTAGAGCAGCGTTATTGTGGTTTCATTTTCGGCGATGAATACACTCCCAACCACAATTTAACACCGATTTTTCAAGCCAGTTATGACAATAAAGCCTATTCTAAATCGAATATAAATTCCAAATTAATTTATGATACCATTGATTTAGTGCCAAAATGTGCGATTGGATTCGCCAGTAATTTCTTGCCAACCTTACCAGAAGATGAGCCATTTTTCAGTCGTTTGGTGCTTATTGTGAATAATAATAGACAAAAAACTGATGCTCAAAGCCAAGCCTATCGCAAACTCTGTGCTTTGCAAGAGGCTGGCATCACCAATATTTTGAAAGAGATTTGGGCTTATCGTGATTTTGTAAAAGCCAATTATTCAGTCACTTATCAAACCCTAAAAGGTGCTTTAGAGCTGTATTTTGAAAAATACAAAATTGGCAACCCACGCTATATTTACAATTTGGCTCAAATTCTCACGGTTCCCTATATGCTTTGCCTTCACCGAAAAATCCAAATGACTGAGGCGACCAATGAAGTCGATATTTTGGAAGAATTTATCAAATATGCTGAAATTTCTATTTTAGCATCCGATAGAATTGCCCGTGAAAAATCTCATTTAAGGGAGTTTTTTGATTGTATCCAGGAGCTTTTTGAACGAAATCAAATTTTGGAGGGAATTCATTTTCGCTTTTCAGGAGCTGAGGTGATTATCAATTTGCAAAGAATTTATACAAAATTCTCAGCAGAATTTAAGAAGAATAATCGATTCGAAACCTTGCCACCTCCATTATACACTTTGATGGATGAGATTTTAAGCAGCTTAGGATTGGACTCCAATTCTGAAGTTGTGAAAAATAATTTCTTCCGAAAAGTAAGATTTAAAGATGAAATGGAACCAAGTAAAACGGATTTTGCTCGTAACACCTTCAAAATGAATTATTTAGAACTTCAAAGTCAATTTGGATTAGATTTAATAAGTAGGTAAAAATATAAAATTTGAAAAATTCAAATTTTGAAAAAGTGCCACAGTGCCACATATTAATAGTAAATAATATAAGTAGTTGATAATAAGATATATATAAATGAAAAGAGCGTGGCAAAACCGTGGCAGTTCGTGGCAAAAGTCCAACTGTTCTGAAGCGTGGCAAAGTTTGCCACGGTAAAAATCTTATAATGTATTGAATGTCAATTAGTTAAATAAAATATTTTTGTTGTGGTGGCGTGGCACGCCACAAAGTGCTAAAAAAAAATATTTATGGATAAGGAAATGCTGATAAAAAGTATAAAAAGTAAATCCGCTGACCGCAAACGGCTACTGTTTTATTTATATGAAGATTTGATTAATTCCAAAATAACCGTAAAAAATATCATTGTTGCTATACATAATGATTTAGGAGAAGAAAATTTAATAGAAGTAAGGGATATTGAATATTGCCGGCGAAGATACTGTCATAAAAAAATGCAATCAAATCCAAAAACTTTTAGAAAATATGAACATAACAAGTTTAATGGAAGCCTTAATATAAATGAATTAACCTGGACCAATCCTGATGAAATATCAATAGAAACAGTTAAATCAAAATTTGCAAAATGAAAAAACTAAACTTTATTATTCAAGCAAAGGGCGGAGTTGGCAAAAGCCTTTTAACGTACCTTTTTGGACTTACTGAAGCAAACAATGCTGAAACTTTTTTTGTAGATGTTGACTCTTCTACCAAAACTAGCACCAAACAGTTATCCTTTTTAACAAATGCTAGAGTCGAAAATCTTTCTTTGCTCAATAGTCAAGAACATTTAATGCGTGACCGCCTTATTGGTTATTTGGAAAGTATTGCTGCCACTCCTTTTAATGAATATTTTTTTGATTTTGGGGCGCCAGAATCTGAGCAATTACCAGCATTGATTTTTAGGGATTTGCCTTTCAGAGAATTTTTGGATGAGTTACAGTTTGAGGCTCAATTCCACATCGTAATCTCTGGTGGTGGCTCTTATACTGCTAGTACTGAATATTTATCGAAAATGCATAAAATTTTGAAAAGTGAATTTGAAATAACGGCATGGAAAAACATATATGGCTTTGAAGGTTGGTCGAGTTTAGGGGATGAATTGGAGAAAAATTGTAAATCCATTGATGTTCAAATTCGATGTTTTGGTGATTTTGAGTCAAACTCCAATCTAGGAGCTCAAATTTTAGATCAAATTAGAAAAGGCAAACCACTTTCTGAATATCCAATTGGTGCCAAGCTAAAAATGAAACAGGAGATTCGTCAAAACTTTAATTTTCAAACCTAAGCTATGGAAAAGCAAATTAAGAAAGAGGATTTGACAAGAGCCAAAGGCTTTTTCCAAAACAAATATGGTTATGAAATGGACAATTTCTCGGCAACGATGCTGCTTGAATTAAAGGAGAATTTCGGAAAAGTTCAATGTGATTTGGAGGCAACAATAGAAAAAATAAATGAAGCTACTGGCAAAATAAATGGTTCTATGAAACAAATACATTTTACAAATAGTAAAGTAGCATTTTGGTATGCTATGGGCAAGGGAATACCGTACTCTTTAGCAATAATTTTTAGTGTATTGATACTCTACTCAGCATTTATTTATTGGGAAAGACGATCTGCTAAAACAGTAGAAAAAGTGTCTAAAATTAGCAGAAAATAGCAGATTTTAGCAGAAAATGACAGATTTTGATTGAAAATAGCAGAAAATAACAGAATCCATTTTTATACTCTAAAACTAAAAATGTGAGAGGAAGCAAGATGTAGTTTTGGTCAGCCAAAACACATGATTTTTTTCAAAATTCATTGATAAAGGTCAAGCCCTTAACCCAAAGGAAAAATCAAAAATGGAGAATTCGAAACAGTTTACAGGTGGTAGGCCAAAAAAGGCAAACAAAAAAATCGAGCGGATTACGGGCAGATTTACTTTAAAAGAGTTTCAAGTAATCATTGAAAATGCTAGAAAATTAGGCATAACAAAAAGTGAATACGTTTCGAAAATGACCATTTTAGGGAAAATAATTGACACCTATTCACCAGCCCAAAAGGAGTTGGTTTTGAGGCTGATAAATATTTCAAACAACCTCAACCAATTGGCTAAAGCAGCCAATAGTGTAGGTTTTACACAAGTAGTGATTGAAGTGGATTTACTTTTGGTACAAATTAGAAAATTAATTGACGACGGAAGATGATTGCAAAAGTGACTGCTTCAGGTGCGGGTGTTGCTGGGCTTGTGGAATATGTGTACGATGGGCGAGAGGAGCATAGGCAGAGAGGCGACAAAAAAGCGGAGGTAATTATCCATTCTGAAAACTTGCAAATGCCAAGGGATGCCAATGATTTAGTAGGCAGAAGAGCTTTGATTAAGGATTTTGATAATCGGGTCAAGCAAAGAAGTGAAAAGTTTGATTATGTTGGAATGCACGTGCTTTCGTTTACTCAGGACGAAATGAAAAACTTGAATAGGGAAAAAATTACAGATTTATGCCAAGAATATGTTGAAATGGCAAACTTAAAAAAAACACAATATTTTGCGATTGCTCATAACGATACCGACCATTATCATATACATTTTGTATTTAATCGAATAGATAACCAGGGGAAAAAATTGGGTGCACATTATGAAAAGTTAAAAACCACCACCCGAGGAGTAGCTATTTCATTGAATTATGGCTTGAAATTGAAAGGAACAAGCTTTAAAATTGGTCAAAGCTTTCAAGTGGCTGCATTAAGAAGTAAAAACCCTAAAGTACTGGAAATCAAAGTAAATGACCCAGCAAGATTGTTTGATGTAGCAAAAAACTTAAAAGAATTAAAGACTTTAGCCGATAAGAAAGGTATAAAAGTAGTTGAATATTGGAGCCAGCAAAAGGAGCTGAAAACCAAAAATATAAAAATTGGCGACCTGTCAAAAACAGAAAGAGCCAGCTTTAATTGTACCAAAATTGGTGAAAACGAATACCGAAATGAAGATATAAAAGCCATTTTTTATGGGAATTATATCAAAAATCGACCAGCGCAACAAGCCAAAAAGGAAGATTTCAAAAAGCTTTATGAGCAAAACTTTGATATGGAATTGCTCAACATAAAATACACCAATGCCAAAGGTCAAGAAAATTACAGCTATTGGATGAATTTGGCAACTGGTCATCAATCAAAAAATAGGGTTTCTAAAATCAAAAAAGTACCTGATTTTGAATTAAAAATCGAAAAAATACAAAAACAATTAGGCATAAAAATATAGATATGGGCTTTGCATTATTCATAAAAATATCAGTTGGTTTTATAGTTGTCCTCTATGTATTTGCTGTAAACAAATACCGACCAAACATAACCAAAAAGGGCCTCAAAAGCTCATTGAAGAATGATTTCTCAGCTTTCGGCAATGCTAAGCCCCAATTAACAACCAAACAAGTTTTAAAAATGTTAGGTCATGAAAACCATCCTACTAAGCCTTCTACTACAGACCCCAACCTGCAAGCAGATACAGAAATTAATCCAAAATGGTAGCAAAAGTTGGGTAAACCAAAACTATGAACGTATAAAAAAGCTTTGCCCCGAAGCTGCCATTCATATACCACAAGGCTTCCCAATTCGCAACCTAGCCAACTCCTATTTCACTTCTGATATTGGTCTGCGTTACCATCCCATTAACAAAACCATGCGGCACCATAATGGAATTGATATTGCCACTTCTGATACGATAATTGCCACTGCTTCAGGTATAATTGAAAAGGTTGATTACTCGCCAACTTTAGGGAAATATATTATTATAGACCACAAAAACGGCTTTAAAACAAAATATGGGCATTTGCATAAAGTACTGGTTTATAAAGGGATGAGTGTTGTTTTAGGCTCTCCAATTGGTATTTCTGGAAGTACTGGGTTGAGTACTGGTAGACATGTGCATTACGAGGTTTTGAAAAGAGG
>JAZKGO010000023.1:0-1506 GCA_040385875.1 Bacteroidota bacterium | reverse complement strand
TAAAAAATACAATTGAATTAATAGAAAAAATAAAAGGAATCGATTTTGGATTGTTATTTACAGATGATTTTCCAATGGTGAAATCAAAACTACAATCAGGACTAATTATTTTTCATAATTTTTTAAAAAATGAACCCGTTTTTGAAAAATATTTGAGCAAAAATCAGATTGATTATTTGCTTGAAAACCAAGACTATGCTCTTAAAGCCTCTGTAGATTTAGAGGCTAATTTTGATATTTTTTATGAGGCAGATTTGCTCAAAGCTAATTTTTCACATTCTGAATGGGCGGTAGTCAAAGCGCTACTCAAAAGTGGATTGAATGATGTGAATGCCCTTTTTGAGAATTCTATTAATTTGGCTTGGATTGAACATATTGAGGAAAAATATCCCATTTTGCGGTCAGTCTCCTCTCTAAAAATGGAACAAATGGAGGCAGATTTGAAAGAGAAAATCCTTCATAAACAATCATTAAGCCAGCAAATTCTTTTAATAAAAGCTCGTGAGCATACCTATAATGGATTGGAATACAACCGATTGCGAAATTTAACCACCTATCGTGAGCTCTTCCACCAAGTTACTAAGAAGAAAAAGCTTTGGAGCATCAGGCAACTTTTGGGCTCATTTTCAGAGGAAATTTTTGATTTGATACCTTGTTGGCTGGCTTCGCCAGAAACGGTTTCGGCAGTGTTTCCGATGGAGCAGTTTTTTGATTTAGTAATCTTTGACGAGGCCTCTCAATGTTATGCAGAGTCGGGCTTACCAGCCATTTATCGAGGCAAGCAAGTAATCATAACTGGCGATTCTAAACAATTACAGCCGAGCGATTTATATGCTGTCAGATATGACGACGAATCCGACGAACTTCCTGAGTTGGAAGTGAATTCTTTATTGGATTTAGCCATCCAATACTTGCCCCAAACCCAGCTCAATGGGCATTATAGGAGCCAATCAATAGATTTGATTGATTTTTCAAATCAGCATTTTTACAAAAATAAATTGCAGATACTGCCCCATTTTGACCAGATTAATAAGTCTGAACCCCACATCGAATACATTAAAGTGGAGGGGACCTTTCATGAAAATATGAATACAATAGAAGCCGATGAGGTGGTTGAGCTTGTAAAAAAATTGAGAATAGAGCAGCCAGATAAAAGTATTGGGATTGTTACTTTCAATTATCGCCAGCAAAATTTAATTCAAGATTTGTTGGAAATTAACCTACCAATTATTGAAAACTCAACTGAAAATTTATTTGTCAAAAACATCGAAAATGTACAAGGGGATGAACGAGATATCATTATTTTTTCGGTAGGCTATGGCCCTGATGCAAAGGGAAAAGTGAGAATTCAATTTGGTACTTTGAACCAATCGGGTGGAGAAAATAGATTGAATGTGGCTATTACAAGAGCCCGAAAAAAAATTTATATGGTTACAAGTATCTGGCCATATCAACTCAATGTGGAGGATACTTTAAATGAAGGTCCAAAAATTTTAAAACAATATA
>JAZKGO010000022.1:0-18577 GCA_040385875.1 Bacteroidota bacterium | reverse complement strand
AATGACAAAAGGATTGAAACCAGGCACGGAAAAGATATTAAAGTGGAATATTGGGGAGTTTTTGCCAAATTTATTGTCTTTTCGAGACACAAGAAATCTGGTAACTTATATAGAATAATTAAGCGTCATTAGATTTCTCCTATCGCCGAAATGACAAAAGGGTTGAAACCAGAAACGGAAAAGATATTAAAGTGGAGTATTGGGGAGTTTTTACCAAATTTATTGTCATTTCGAGGCACGAGAAATCTGGTAACTTATATAGAATAATTAGGGATTATTGGATTTCTCCTAAGGTCGAAATGACAAAAGGGGGATGAAACCCAACACCTCGGTCTGTCAAGGGAGGGTTTAACCCTTCACATAAGCCAATTTTTCGGCTACTTTCCCATTTCGAATTTTGAATATATCCACGCCTCTCAAATGCCAAGGTTTCCCTTCCCGTGTCTTGCGATAAATCCACCTCACCACACAGCGGTCACCCTCGGCAAAAATTTCCTCTGTTTCAAATAAAGCGTCTGGGTTATTCGTGAAGAATTTTATCCAATAAGCCCTCACTGCTTCCGCACCCACTATACGGGTGCCGTCTGGTTGCGGACTTGTATTTTCGAATATGCAATCTTCCGTCATGGCATTCATCACCGCATCAACATCGTGTTTATTGAAGGCAGCATTGAACCTATCCACTGCTGCAATGGTGAGGTTTTTTGTTTCAGATTCCATATTTAATTGTTTTTCTTTTTTTCTAAAACTAGTTTTACACGAAGTAACAATGAATAATGCCAGAAAAATAAGTGCGAAAATTTGTCTCATTTTATTAATTGTTTAGAAGTAAATTAATAAGTGAAATTAAATATTTTTTATTCCAAATCTATTGATTGTCAGCTATTTATAACCTCATTTTCTTGATTATCCCGATTCTTTTGCAATACTAAAAATTTATTTACAAATTTGCAAGAATACATGAATCTCTTTGAAACACATGATTTGAAAGAAAGAAGAGAATGATTGAGTTGCGTATTATAAAATGAAAGTTAGTTGTGAGCAAAGCAGCAAGCGAGACGCTTGCGCTAGAGGTGTTAGGGGAAATGTAAAAGTTACTTCTTCGTAGCCTGTTGGTATCCTAGCTTTTGCTTGGCTACATACCATCAGAGGCGGAAAAGTTAACTTATATACACAATAACCCCGTGAAGGCTGTCTTATGTGTTTTGCCTGAAGAATATTTGTATTCATCAGCAATGTTTTATGAAACGAGCATCGATAAATGGGGGCTGATGGATGAACGGACTGCCAGCCGTTGGTAGATTTTATCAGGCCGAAAAGGCCGATAAAAACATACCAACGACAACGGGGCGGTGTTTTTACTCAAATGAGGATACAAATATTGTCAGAGTTAAATGCTTATAATTACAATCAAAATAGCAATTTAATAGCCCGAAAAGTTAGTTGCCAACCCCGATTGGCGTGGAAATGCCCCCTGATTTTTTCAGGGGCATTGCAACAGAAAGCGGGTGCCAAGCTAGTAAATAGCCATTTTATTTTTGTTCCAAAATCAAAATCAATTCAATAAAAAAAATGAAAATCTGTATTTTAGGTGGGGGCTTTATTGGCCGTTTTTATGCTGAGTCGTTGCATGGGCAGCGCAATCGGGATCGTGTGCATGTGGTGTACGCACGTAGGCAGGAGACAGCTGAACGCTTTGCTGCCGATTATCAAATTCCGTATTTTTTTACAGATATGGAGGCTGCCATTGCTCACCCTGAAACGGAAGTGGTGGTAATTGCTACGCCAAATTTTGTGCATAAGGATGCCGTAATGCTCTGCGTAAAACATAAAAAAGCTGTTTTATGCACCAAGCCACTGGGTCGCACGGCGGAAGAAGCTTTAGAAATGACCAAAGCCTGTGAGGAAGCGGATATTTTTGCGGGTTATATGGAGGACCTTTGCTATACGCCAAAGTTTATGAAGTCGCTGGAATCGGTGAAAAAAGGGCAAATTGGTCGTGTACTTTGGGCAAAATCTCGTGAAACTCACCCAGGCCCACACTCCGATTGGTTTTGGGATTTGGACAAAGCCGGTGGCGGAGCCATATTGGATTTGGGTTGCCATTGTATCGAGATTTCTCGCAATTTTATAGGAAAAGACATCAAGCCAGTTGAGGTAATGTGCTGGGCAGATACCCAAGTGAAACCCATTGATGCTGAGGATCATGCCATTGGTTTGGTAAAATATGAAAATGGTGCAATCGGTCAGTTTGAGGTGAGTTGGACCTTCCGTGGAGGCATGGATTTGCGTGACGAAGTGATGGGTACAGAAGGCACAATTTGGGTGAATACTTTCCTGAGAACGGGCTTTGAAATGTTCACCACAGGCAAAGGAGAAGGGGCTTATGTGGCCGAAAAGGCGGAGTCGGCAACGGGTTGGTTGTTCCCTGTGGGCGACGAAACCCATGAACTGGGCTATACCAATATGTTCACCGATATGTTCAACGCCATTGAGGAAGGCCGTGAAGCCAACGAAACTTTTTATGATGGTTATGTAGTAAATGCCGTAATTGATGCGGCTTATAAATCGGCCAAAACCAAGCTTTGGGAGCCTGTAAACCTGCCCGTTTGGTGTGGACAAACCGGCCTAACCAAGCCATCCGTTTACCAAGAATACGATGCCGATCATTGGTTTATCAAGGACGAAATTCTACCTAATGGCGACGTAAAAGTGATTTTGAAAAAGAAAATTGGTGGCGAAATTGTGCAGATTGAACGGTTGAATAATGGGTGATAAGCGAAAAACCTCCTCAAGGGTTCAAAACCCTTGAGGAGGTTGAAAAAACATATTTCCTACTTAAAAACCTGAATCGCTTTTACCACCTCAGCATTGTAATTTGTCAAGGTTTGGGCAACAATATCAATATTTTCTTGGGCTTCTTTCCAGTTGCGTTGCTCAATTGCTTCTCTGATTCCCGGTAAGGTTTTCACACCATAGCCCGTGTAATAACCCGGAGCGTATATTTGGTGTTTGTACCAAGGGCGCTTTGGCAAGCCATTTTCATTGATTAAACTTCTTTCAATTTTGAATAAAATACTGTTCAATTCTTTCTTTTTTTCAAGTGATAACTTCACTCCATTTTCATTCTTTTTTTGAAAATCCTCCGTGTTTGTCTTGAGTAACTGCATGGCATTTTCCAATTTGCTAAAACTCAAAAACGGTACAATTTCCTTCGCTTTTGGGGACAGAAAACCTTTAGTTGGATCTTTAGCCAAGTCATATAATTTATCTTGAATCAATTTATTTTCCTGGTCAGTATCAGCTCTAGTGTTCTCTAAAAGTGTTTTTAATTCAGTGATATATTCGGCAACGGTATTGTGAAAGCTATTTACATTCATTGGCAAAACATCGGCATTGGCCATACGCATTGTAAACCTGCCAGCCGTTTTCGAAAGTGCCACTCCGTACTGAAAGCCAGGGTCGATGAACCTTGTAAAATGGTCATAAGAATCATAAATTGAGTGATATTCGCCACCTTCACCTTCCCCACCAAAGCCCAAATTCACGGAAGAAATACCCAAATATTGCAAGAAACCCGACCAATCAGAACCTGCACCCAATGCATCCATTTTCAGGTTTTTATTGCTTAATAATTTGGCTCTTGTTGCTTTATTTCCGTTAATCAAATCATAAGCGTATGCTCGTTCTTTAATGGTAACACCCGTCTGAGGGTCAATCACATCCGTGGCAATTTCGTTGAAAAATGGCTCAAAAGTATGTGAACCCGCAGCACCAACAAAACCACGACCGTTTCCATCAGAATTGATATAAACCACCGCTTTTTTGCGAAGCTCATCTTGGTGGTCTTCAGTCCATTCTGTTGACCCCAAAAGGCCTTCTTCTTCACCATCCCAAGCACAATAAACCAACGTTCTTTTCAGTTTAAAACCTTTTTTTACCAATTCGCCAATTGCTTTTGCCTCGTCCATTTCGGCGACCATCCCACTTATTGGGTCAGCCGCACCATTTACCCATCCATCATGGTGATTTCCACGGATAATCCACTCGTCAGGCAACTCACTTCCGAGCATTTTGGCGATTACATTATAGATAGTTTTTATGTCCCAATTAAAAGCTAAATTAAGATGGATTTTAGCTTTACTTGGGCCAGTATGGTACGTAATTGGCAAGCCTCCCCGCCATGAAGCAGGCACTGTTCCGCCACCTAATGATGCTAAAAGTGGCAGTGCATCTTCATAAGAAATTGGCAAAACGGGTATTTTCATAATGGTTAGGGCATCAGCTCTATCCAATCGTTTAGCGTCTTTTGTGGCACCGATATTGGGTGTTAAAGGATCACCTGGGCGAACGGGCATATCCATAACGGAGCCTCGCTGAACGCCATCTTTTGGCCTAAAAGCACCTTCAGGGTAAACATCGCCTTGGCTATAACCGTCATCTGCTGGGTCTGAATAAATCAGGCAACCAATTGCACCGTGTTCGGCGGCTACTTTTGGTTTAATACCACGCCATGAGCCACCATATTTTGCAATTACAATTTTGCCTTTTACGCTTATTCCACGTCGTTCTAATTCTTCATAATCGGCTGGTACACCACGGTTTACGAAAACCAATTCCGCTGTAACATCGCCATCAGCAGAGTAGGCATTGTAAGTGGCTAATTGTTCGGCTTTTTGGCCGCTTGTACGGTCTTCCTTCAAAGCCTGTTCTTCCAGTTTTGCTTTATAAGTTTTGTTGCCTACAATTTCCAAAACACGGGTTTTGGGGCTTGGAAAAAGCACATCATATTGAGCCAATTCGGTTTGGTAACCCCATGATTTAAAGAGGTTTGCCATGTATTCGGCATTGAGTTTGTCTTGCGGCGAGCCAACATGATGCGGGTGCGAGGTCAAATATTGCATCCAAGTATCTTGATTTTTGGCAGATAATGCTTGGTCATATTGCTTTTCCCAATCCATTTGTTTTGTCGCATTGGCATCAGAAAAACCAATTAATTTTTGGGCGTTGGCTCGAAAAATGATTAGAAATAAAAGGAATAAGGGGAGTTTTAGTTGTTTCATGAATGATTAATTTGTCGGAGAAAATTGATGATTTTATAGATTGAAAACTTTTTTACTTTAGAATTTAAAGATAAGAAAATGAAAAGGAATAAATCTCCTGTTTAAAAAATTATTGGAAAAGGATTCAATCTCCTACAGACTTAAATTATAGCAATCAGTTCTATTTTAACAGAAGCAATCAATCTTTTGGTTATGCCTAATATCAAAATTTGCAAAGGCTATTTCACCTTTAGCACAGCCAAAGCATTTACCATTGATACGGAAAATTTTTAGAAACTAGGGCGAACATGGATAATTTAACAAAAAATAGAGCCTATGGCTTTTAGACATATTCTAGGAAGCAGCGTTTCAACCATATGAAACGCTTAAAATCTGTTCAAAAAGATTTCAAAAAATAAAACCACTACCTTTGCACAATGGAAAAATCTCCCAACATTGCGCAAATCCTCCAAAAACTTGAAATTGAAAAGCTAAATCTGATGCAGGAGGCAGCTCATAAAGCCATTCTTTCGGAAAGGGATGTGTTTCTTCTTTCGCCTACAGGCTCTGGAAAAACACTCGCTTTCCTGCTCCCCATTTTTCAGCTTTTATCAAAGCAAATAACTGGTATTCAATGCCTTATCATAAGTCCTACTCGTGAGTTAGCCATACAGATTGAGTCGGTATGGAAAAAAATGGGCTCTGGCTATAAAATAAATGCTTGTTATGGCGGCCATGATATGACCACTGAAATTCAAAATTTAAAAACAGCTCCAGCTATTTTGGTCGGAACTCCCGGCCGAATTTCAGATCATATCGAAAGAAAAACCATCGAATTAGAAAATATAAATATTCTTGTATTGGATGAGTTTGACAAAAGCCTTGCCATGGGTTTTGAGGAAGAAATGAGCTATGTGGTGGGGAAGTTAAAGAATTTACAAAAGAGAGTAATGGTTTCGGCAACGGCTAAGGTTCAACTTCCCAAATTTATGGGTGAAATTAAACCTAAAGTACTCAATTTCACCTTGGAAGAGGAAAAAACTACCGACCAGTTACAACTCAAAACAATTATTTCAGAACAAAAAGATAAGATTGAAAGGCTTTATGAATTGCTGTGTTTTATTGGTTCAGAATCCACCTTGATATTTTGCAATCATCGAGAAGCTACTGAACGCACCGTAGCACTTTTGAAAGAAAAAGGAATTGAAAGTATTGCTTTTTTTCATGGAGGAATGGAGCAATTGGATCGTGAAAGGGCTTTAATTCAGTTCAGAAATGGCAGCCATACTTTTTTAGTAGCCACAGATTTGGCCGCTAGAGGGCTGGATATCCCTGAGGTAAAACATGTAGTTCATTATCATTTTCCTTTAAAAAGAGAGGAGTTTATCCATCGTAATGGCCGTACAGCTCGTATGAACGCAGAAGGCAACTCCTATTTATTATTGTACCGCAATGAGCCCAACCCCGATTACTTGGGTCGATTACCAGAGTTGCTTGATTTTTCTATCAATCCTTTAGCCCCATTGGCTTCTGAATGGAGCACATTGTACATTAGCGGAGGCCGAAAAGACAAACTCAATAAAGTAGATATCGTTGGATTTTTATCAAAAAAGGGAGAGCTTGAAAAAGGCGATTTAGGCTTAATTGAAGTGATGGATTTTATGAGTTTTGTGGCAGTTAAAAAACTGAAAATCAATAATTTATTGAAAAAAATTAGTGCTGAAAAAATGAAAGGAAAGAAATACAAAATAGAGTTGGCGAAGTAGTTGATGGAAGGCTTTGTTCAAAGCGAAGCCTACCTTTTAAGTCTTACACCTCAAACTTAATACCCTGTGCCAGCGGCAAGGTTTTCCCATAATTGATAGTATTTGTTTGTCGGCGCATATAAGCTTTCCAAGCGTCTGAGCCGGATTCACGACCCCCGCCCGTTTCTTTTTCGCCTCCAAATGCACCCCCAATTTCAGCTCCTGAGGTGCCGATATTTACATTAGCAATTCCGCAATCGCTGCCCCAAGCACTTAAAAATTGTTCTGATTCTTGCAAATTGTTGGTAAAAATTGAAGAAGAAAGGCCTTGAGGTACTGCGTTTTGCATCTCAATTGCTTCATCAATTGTGCTGTATTTCATAATGTACAAAATCGGAGCGAAGGTTTCGTGCTGCACAATTGGCATTTCGTTTCTGGCTTCAATTATGCAAGGCTTCACATAACAACCTGATTCATAGTTATCACCATCCAATACTCCACCTTCCACCAAAATGGTTGCGCCCTGCTGTTTTGCTTTTTCAATTGAATTTAAATACATCCCAACAGCTTCTTTGTCAATCAATGGGCCTACATGATTATTGGAGTCCAATGGGTCGCCAATTCTGAGTTGGGAATATATTTTTACTAATTTTTCTTTCAACTTTTCATATTGATTCTCGTGCACAATCAATCGCCGAGTGGTGGTGCAGCGCTGCCCAGCTGTACCTACCGCTCCAAACACAATCCCTGGAATGGCGATTTCCAAATTGGCATGTTCCGACACAATTATGGCATTATTTCCCCCCAATTCCAACAAACTTCTGCCCAATCTTTCGGCTACTTTTGAGGCCACTTTTTTGCCCATTCGGGTAGAGCCTGTTGCTGAAATTAAAGGAATTCTTGTATCAGTACTCATCCATTCTCCCACCTCATAATTACCTGTAATTAAGCAAGATACGCCTTCTGGAATGTTGTTTTTGGTGAACACTTTTTGGGTTATTTGTTGACAAGCCAAGGCTGTAATTGGGGTTTTTTCAGAAGGCTTCCAAATACAAACGTTACCGCAAACCCAAGCTAACATCGCATTCCAACTCCAAACCGCCACTGGGAAATTAAATGCGGAAATGATGCCTACAATTCCCAACGGATGGTACTGTTCATACATGCGGTGGTCGGGGCGTTCGGAGTGCATGGTGAGGCCATAAAGTTGCCGGCTCAGCCCAACAGCAAAGTCGCAAATATCGATAATTTCTTGTACTTCGCCGAGGCCTTCTTGGAGGCTTTTCCCCATTTCGTAGGAAACCAATTTACCTAAATCTTCCTTATTTTCCCGAAAAGCATCGCCCAACTGCCTTACAATCTCCCCTCGTTTTGGGGCGGGCATTTTTCGCCAAATTTTAAAGGCATTCTGAGCCGATTCCACTACTTTTTCATAATCTTCGTTAGTAGTAATATTCACTTTCGCTATCAATTTCCCATCTGTTGGGGAAAAAGAGGAAATTGTATTCTCCGAAGAAATCCAACTATTCAAACCAGTTGAAGTACCTGCATTCTCACTATTTATTCCTAAATTCTTTAATATATTTTTCATAATTATAACTAATATTTTTTTCCACGAATTTCATTCGGGGCTAATCAAAAGTTTGACCCAATCTGGGTCGCAATTAAATTTAAAATTAGAATTTTTGAAGACTGATAAATTTTGAATAATAATTTTTTTTAAACTCACAACTCATATCTCATCACTCACAACTATTTCCCTGTTTGACTAATAAATGTACTTTCAAAAATTTTATCGGCATTACCTGTCTCAAATCCGTCCCTTCTATGCTCTCTTTTTATTTCTGATTCTGGTAAATGAGCAAATTCTGGAAGCACTTTTCTTTCTGCAAATTCCACATAACTTCCTGCTATTGAATAAGTTTCACCACCAGAAAAAGTAGCCTCTACCATTTGAGCAACTGTTGAGCTTTGTAATAATCCACCATCAGGGCTGATTTTTATTCTGCCACCAGCATCGGTTAATTTTACACCCAAACTTTCCACAAAATCGTCAAACTCTGCAATTGTATTGTAGCCTGCGGGCAAATTGTGAACGCTTACCGTGTAATGATTCAAATAATATCGATTGTAAATTACCCATGCGGCATATTCTGATTCGGCCAAAAGTGTTTTGTACTCTTCCAAGGTGGGCAATGGCCAAAGGGGTGAATGAAGAAACTGGTCTACAGCTTCCCCATCATCCAAATTTAAGGAATCTGATGGATCTGATTTTACTGAATCAGTATATTTTTTAATGATTTTTTGAGCAGTTTCCGACAGGTCATTTACACGCAATTCACTCACAAATATTCTTGGAAAATGAGGCTCTGGTGGCGAAAACCAAAAGGCGTTTAATTTTTTACCTTCAAAGAAAAAATAGTCTCTTTTTACATACCCATAATGCATGAAAATTTTCTCAAAAGAGGCTATTCCCAAGTTTTCAACACCCATCGTTCTGAAAGCCACATGGTCATTTTCAATCTCGCTTTCATTAGCAATAACTCCTTGACTGACAAGAGCTTTGGTAATTATTTTTACATCCGGCACACGCTCGCTGTACCTGCGCATGAGGCCGTTCATCACAGTTGTGAGAGGTGAGTTGTGAGTTGTGAGTGATGAGCTATGAGTTATAGGCGATGAGTTGTGAGTTGTTAATGATGAATTATAAGACATTGGAGATAAATTTTGAGAGTCCGTGAATGTTCCCCCTTCGGGGGTTAGGGGGCTATAACTTTCCAATTCCACTTTCTGCCTTAAATGATGCCGGTGATGCATTTCAAATGATTGCAGCCATTCCTTGGCATTGTGCCAACCAAAAACGGGGTGTAACGTTTTGTATTCTCCTGAATCAGCTTCAATGGCTTCTAGCTGATTTTCAACCTGTTGAATTATTTTTTCAAAGATTGATGAGTAATTTTCTTTTGATTGAGCAGCAGGATCTGGAGCATTGCCAGGCACTTTTGCTTTGACTGGAGGAAAACTATTGTATTTAAAAACATTGTCGCCCCATTCATTTTTTTCGCCACCAATTTGGCCGTTACGTTGCTCCAAACAATACTTTATATTTTTCAGGAAGAAAAATTGAGCACTAATTGCCAAGTGCTCATACATTTGACCCAACGACCAAATCTTATCTGATTCTTTAAAATTAAACTGTTCATTCGAATAATTAGCAAGGGAACTTTTATAGATTTTTAGAACCTTTACAAGTTCATCCTTTACAACTTTTGACTCCATATATTTACTTTTGAAATGTGTAATTCAGAGGTAAATATATGCTTTTTTTGTCATAAGTAATTCAGCGAATTTATCTTTCACGGGGATTAATTCGTACGCTCCTTTTCGCTATCAGCAGCATTATCATTGTGTTTGCGTTTTCGGGCAAATGTCTCTTTTCCAAAGCGATAAGTGAACGCCAACCCAACCCTCTGTGTATCTGATTCACTGAAACGATACGACTCTGATTGCTTGATACTCACTGTATTATCGGTTTGCGTCCATGTTTTAAAAATATCTTCTATCGAAATTTTCAGGGTGCCTTTATCTTTCAAAATCTTCTTTTGGGCAGCTGCAAACAGCCTATATCTTGCATTGATAATTGTTTGGCTTTGAATTTCTTTCGTAGTATAAAAGCCACTCAATTCGGCCGACCAGTTCTTTTTGAAACTAAACTGGTTAAGAATATTTAGGCGAACTGCGCTCATGCGTTGATCCAAAATTTGAGAATAAATAACACCTTTCAGTCCCATATAAGCCAACATTAAATTGGCATTGACTGTCCACCATTTGGTTGGATTTTGAGATAAATTGGTGCTTAAAATATACATAAAGCCTGTTGGAATATTTACTGGCCTAGTAATATACAACTCACCAACCGCCTCCGTCGAGGATTGGAAAATCACATCCTCAAATCTGCCCATCTGAAAGCCCATGCCAAAACTACGTTTATGCTGAAAATTGATGTCGAATCGGTATTGATATTGAGGGCTAAGCATCGGATTTCCCATATTTCTTGAGTACAAATCTACATATTCCACAAATGGATTGAGGGCTTGGTAGTTTGGTCTATTAATCCTCCTGCTTACACTGGTGCTAAGTGTGTTATTCCCCAAACTATCCAATTTATAGCTCAAAAATGCAGTTGGAAATAAGCCCGTATAGCTTCGGCTAAAAGTTGTCCCAGCTACCACAGCATTACCAATTTGGTTGCCCTCAACATTGGTATTTTCCAAACGTAAACCCAGTTGCAAGCCCAATCTTTTCCAATTTTTTCGAGTGTTGAAATAGGCCGCATTGAGGTTTTCATGATATAAAAAATGATTGGTTTTGGTATAATCTGGTATATTTACGCCGCCTTCCACAGTATAATATTTGGGGTCGTTGTCATTGTTTACGATACTTGATTTCACTCCGATTTCCCAAAGAGCTTTGTTTTTTAATGGGTGTACATAATCGGCTTTTGCCGTATAAATATTGATGTCGTTAGGAATTTCGAAGTAGAGTTTTGTATTATTATCGATATTTTCATCCAATTGAACCAACCTATTATTTAGATTCCATTGAAAAGGCGAGCGATACCTCAAGTAATTCACATCGGCAGAAATTTCTTGACCCTGCTTTTTAAATTTATGGGAAAAATTGAGGTTACTATTCAAATTTGTACGCTTAAAGCCACCATAAGAGTGACCCAAACCAGTACTTTCTAAAGTATTATTTTCGTAACCATTACTTGTAAAGTCCAGTGAACCATTTTTATTATTTCTATCAAAACCAACCAAAAAGCCAAAGGTGGTTTGGGGAGAAAGAGCATAATCTAGTCCCAATCGTGCAATCCTGCCTTTTCTACTAAATTTATTGTCATTCTCCAAATTAACTGATGAAACAAGCTGATTTTCAGTGTTATAATACTTCCTTTTGTTCAAATCAAACGAATAGCCTTTGTCGAAATTATAGCCTAGATTAGTGAAAATATTTACTTTTTTGTACAAATAATTCAGATTCAAAGTGCCATTGGTTTTGCCATAAACCCCTTGACTATAAGCTTTTGAAAATGAGCCGTTAAAACCCCCGATTCTGTTTTTTTTCAATCGAATATTGATGATGGAAGATCCTGCGGCATCATATTTGGCAGGCGGATTGTCCATCAGTTCAAGTTTATCCAAAAGCCCGCCTGGCAGTGACCGCAAATAATTGGCCAAATCGGCACCCGACATATAGGTTGGGCGACCGTCAATCAACACTAAAACACCGCTTTTGCCATTGAGACTGATGTCCCCATCATTGCCCACAGTTACTCCTGGCGTTTTTTCAAGCACTTCCAAAGTATTGCTTGTAGCAGCGGTAATCATCGACTCCACATTCACAATTGTTTTGTCAATATCCTGCTCTAATAATGGCTTTTTGGCGGTCACAATCACTTCTTTTAACTCCTTATTTTTCTCGGGTAAAAGTATAATTACTGGTAAAATTATATTTTGGGGGCTTCTGTCAATTTTCAAAACCACACTTTTATAAAGCCTATAACCCATTGATTTTATGGTGATTATATAATTATTTTCTACTATATTGTTGAATTGAAACTTACCATTCCCGTTGGTAATTTCGCCCTTTACCAAAGTGGAATCAGTTGCTTTCAAAAGCCTAACCGTTGCTCCAGGCACCAACTCGTTTGTAACGTCCTTCACTGATCCAGAAATGGAATTGGCTTGGGAAAATGTGAGTTTTGAAAAAAGTAAACAAGCGATTAGTGTTAATATTGTTTTCATGAGCATGTACTTGTTTTTTAATGGTCTCATGGAATCGCCAACATATATATCTGCGATTTGTTTACGGTTTGTTAATGTCGATTTCATAAATATTTGTTTTAAAATATAATATCCCTTTAAAATGATGGGCAAATATCATTTTGCAAATACTCTTTTTAAAACATTTCGGCTGTACACCTCTTTTTCGCTGACGGAATTGCGTTTTTTGTGGTTAAAATAAATAATGTAAATTGGAAAGAGTTTAAAACCTTTAAACAAATGTTTAACATTCATTTTTAGGTTTTCGTCAGTAATATTTAGCCAAGAGTTAATTATTATTCAATTTTGTGCAAAAAATATAAAATGGATATTACAAAAGAATTGAAAGACAAGCGGGATATTAAAATAGGCATGCATGTCGTGCTGATAGGATTTGTAGGTGCGGTTTTTTTTATTTTAGTGCAAATGCTTCTCAATGTCCTTCATGTACATAATGACGAAGCAGTATCTTTTGCCTTAACAGTCTGTTTTTTATTAGCGATTTATCTTGGACGATTTATTGCAACATTTTGGATTCCGCAAACCAAAAAAGTTTACAATTCCCTTTTGGTGATTGTTCCCTTAGCTATGATAGCTTCAGTGTTTATGGCTGTGATTTTTAGTTTAAATATCGAAGAAAAAGCAATTAAAGTATTTTTTGCCATTTTGTTTGCATTTGTTTTCAGCGTTTTATTGGGCCTATTTATCAAATTGATTCGCCTCAATATCAACAGCCAGTTGCATGCTGCACAAACACTGGCTGCCAATAGCAAAAGTGAATTGCAATTATTACAGTCTCAATTAAGCCCTCATTTTTTGTTCAATACACTAAATAATATGTATGGCTTGTCGCTTTCACAACATGAAAAAATCCCGCTACTATTGCTCAAATTGTCTGAATTGTTGCGATATTCCATTTACGAAGCCAACGAGTTGTTTGTACCTTTAGCGGCCGAGCTGGCCTATATTTCCAATTATATTGAATTTGAAAAAATAAGAATTGGCAATCGGCTCGTTTTAACAACTGACTTCGATGAAGTGAAAAATGACAAAATAAAAATCGCCCCAATGCTATTGATTGTGTTTATAGAAAATGCCTTTAAACATTCAAAAAACAATGCCGATTCTTCAATTTTCATTGACATATCATTGAAAACTTGGGGAAATTCTATCCTATTTGCTGTTAAAAACTCTCACCATAAAGCACAGGCACAAACACATTCTTTCAATAAAAACAGTGGTTTGGGACTAGCCAATGTACAAAAAAGATTAGACTTGTTGTACCCTAGTAATTATATTTTGGAAGTACAAAACAAGGAAGAAACTTATAACATAATGTTGCAATTGAAAACAAAATAATGGGTTCGACAAGCTCATCAACCATCGGTAAAGGAACCAGTGAGTTGGTTGGCTTAACAAAGTAAATGCCTGGAGTAACAAATCGAAAAAGACATGGAAAAAGCCCTTTGCCTTATCATTGACGATGAACCAATCGCAAGAGATATCATTCAATCCTATTGCGAGCATCTACCTCATTTACAGGTAGTTGCTTCTTGTGGAAATGCTTTAGAGGCAAAGGCTATTATTCAAAATCAAAAAATTGACCTTATTTTTTTGGACATTAATATGCCCGTTTTGGATGGTATTGCCTTTTTGAAAACGCTCAAAGTACCGCCACAAGTTATTTTCACTACTGCCTATAAAGAGTTTGCTTTGGATGCATTTGAACTATCAGCCTGTGATTATCTGCTAAAACCTTTTTCGCTCGAGCGATTTATTGTGGCTGTGGATAAGGCAATTGAGCGGCTACCAAAAGCCTCATTAGAAAGCACCGAGTCCTCTTTGAATAAAACAGATGAATATATTTTTATAAAAACAGATGGCAAAATATTTAAGATTCTTTTTGCCGACTTACTATTTGCCGAGGCCAATGGCAATAATACCAAAATAGTAATCAACCAAAGCACCATTTTGCCCAGCATGACTTTTAGTAGCTTTGAAGATTTACTGCCCAAATCCATTTTTATTCGGGTGCATCGATCGTTTATTATCAATAAATCAAAAATAACACATATTGAAGGGAACCGTGTATTCATTGGTAAATCCGAAATACCGATTGGTAGTAATTACAAAGAGGCCTTTTTGAAGGAATTGGGGCTTTAAACTTTGTGAAAAGGCAACAAAAAAGCCTCCAACCAATTTAAACAAATTAGTTAAAGGCTTGATTTTTTTCGAATGATTATCTCAATATTCGTCTTCGTTAAAAAAGAAGTCGTCTTTAGTGGGATAATCAGGCCAAATTTCTTCTATATTTTCAAATGGTTGTCCGTCGTCTTCCAATTCTTGAAGGTTTTCAACAACCTCCAATGGGCTTCCAGTACGGATGGCAAAATCAATTAGCTCGTCTTTTGTAGCTGGCCAGGGTGCATCTTCTAAATAAGATGCCAATTCAAGGGTCCAATACATATGTTTTTCCTCCTTTTAAAATTGAAAAATAATTAAATAAATAATTCCTAAAAATTTAGGAGTGCAAAGGTAATCTTTTCAACAAATGAAACAAACCTAAGCCCCAATATTTATGGCTATTTAACTAAATATTTTTAAAAAAAGTATAATTTCTACTATTATTTTGATTTTTGAGCTCCGTTTTCTTTAAAAATGGATTTAACTTATTGTAAATCAAGAGACTATTTTTCATTTACTTAATTTTTATTTTTCTGAAAAATATCAATTTTAAAAGGTTATTTTTGACAATTATAAGCTTTTTAGAAATGATTATTCCCCATAAAGTATCTGTTGAGGTATGTGCCTTTGCGTTGGAATCTTGCCTGAATGCGCAACAAGCTGGCGCTTCCAGAATTGAGTTATGTGGCGGCCTTTATGAAGGTGGCACAAGCCCTTCCTCGGGCTTGATTAGTCTGGTGAAAAAATCTGTTGATTTAGATCTTTTTGTGATGATAAGACCCCGTGGGGGAGATTTTCTGTATTCAGAATCTGAAATAAATACCATGATTGAAGAAATTGAACTGACCAAAAAATTGGGAGCTGATGGAATTGTGCTGGGTATTCTTAAAAAAAATGGAGAGGTAAATCTTGAATTGACTAAACAATTGGTGGAACAGGCTTTTCCCATGAAGGTAACGTTTCATCGTGCAATTGATGTGACACCCAATGCAATAGAGGCTTTAGAAATGATTATTGAATCGGGTTGTGAGAGAATTTTAAGTTCGGGTCAACAAAACAAAGCGATCGATGGTTTGAATACAATCAGTCAGATGGTTGAAAAATCAGCTGGTAGGATTGAAATTATGGCAGGCTCAGGAGTAAATGCCGAAAATGCTCACTTCTTTCTTGAAAAAGGGGTGAATGCATTGCATCTTACCGGTAAGTCTATTCGACAATCAGGCATGGAATATCGAAAAAAAACCGTCCAAATGGGCGAATTTGATGGTATTTCTGAATTTGAAATAGTATATTCGGATTATGAAAAAATTAAAGCTATTGTAGAAATTGCAAATAAATTTTGACTTAAAATTATTCCCATTATAAAAAGGAAAAAAGTCGATTAATTCCAGAATTTGATAAATAATCCAACAAACTATACATAGATGAAAAGAAGAAAATTTCTTAAAAATACAACCTTGGCGGCTTTACCTCTAAGCAATATTGAGCTCGCAAAACCTCTCCCATTACCCATCGTGATTTCCACTTGGCCAAATATTGCAGCAAATGAAGCCGCTTGGGCGGAGCTTAAACTATCAAAAAATGCATTAAATGCGGTAGAAGCTGGCGCAAGAATACCCGAAGCCGACCCCAATGATACGTCTGTGGGCTATGGTGGCTTGCCTGATCGTGACGGGCATGTGACATTAGATGCATGCATCATGGATGAAAAAGGAAATGCTGGAGCCGTAACTTTTGTTGAAGGTTTTATGCACCCTATTTCAATCGCCCGTGCGGTGATGGAGAAAACCCCCCATGTGATGCTCTCAGGAAAAGGAGCTGAGCAATTTGCTCTGAGTCAAGGCTTTACAAAAGAAAATCTGCTTACCGAAAGTTCTAAAGAAAAGTGGGAAGAATGGAAAAAGAAAGCGGAATACTCCCCAAAAATAAATAGCGAATTGCATGACACCATTGGCATTTTGGCTATCGATCAGAACCGTGATATTTCAGCTGCTTGTACCACGAGCGGCTTGGGGTATAAAATGCATGGCCGAGTAGGCGACTCCCCCATTATTGGTGCTTCAGTATTCTGTGACAATGAAATTGGCGGTGCTGTCGCAACAGGATTAGGAGAGTTTGTGATGAAAACATTAGGTTCTTTCTTAATTGTCGAATTGATGAGAAATGGAAAATCTCCTCAAAAAGCTTGCGAAGAAGCAGTGGGCAGAATTGTGAAAAAATATAAAAATTACCCCGATTTTCAAGTTGGTTATTTGGCTATTGATAAGAAGGGCAATTTGGGAGCCTTTTCTATCCAACAAGGATTTGCCTACACACTTTCTGTAGACAATAAAACCACAGTAATTAAGAGTAAAAGTTATCTCTAAAACTAAGCTCAATTTTTAATCAAAATTTTATGCATTGAACCGAAAAAGAGTGACTGTATTTAAAAAAACACATCCTTAGAGTCATAATCATATAAAAAGTACAGTAAATAAGAATTAAAATCTGATTTACGCAACAAACATTAGCAAAATAATTTTATTTTTTATTATATTTATCCTATAAAAAAATCTACAGATCATTGAAAAAAATCAAACATAAATTTTGAAAGCTGACAAACCCAAAACCACAAAAAAACAAAGGGCCCTTTTTGAAATTGCCTGGGAAGTATGTAATCAAGTTGGTGGCATTTACACGGTTATCCGTACCAAAGTGCCCGCTATGGTAGAAAAATGGGAAGAAAATTATTTTCTTTTAGGTCCGTATTTCCCACAAACGGCCTCAGCCGAATTTGAACCCATCACAGAAATGGATGATTCGCCACTTGCCAAGACAGTAGAGAAAATGCGAGAAATGGGATACGGTGTTCATTATGGCCATTGGCTCATTACTGGCAAACCCAAAATTGTACTTTTTGACCTTTCAAGCATCATCGGTGAGGTGAACAACCTTAAGGCCGACCTCTGGAAAAATCATAAGATAAATACTTTAGATTGCGAAGACCTTGTAAATCAAGTAATTGCATTTGGGGAATTAGTACGGATATTTTTGAAAGAAGCTGTTGAAATAGGAGGCAACGAATACAATTATTTAGCACATTTCCACGAATGGATGGCCAGCACAGCCCTGCTTGACCTTCGGAAAGATAAGGTAAAACTTGCGACTATTTTCACTACTCATGCAACCATGCTTGGCCGCTATTTAGCAGGCAATGTGTCGGATTTTTACGATAAGCTGCATTTATTCAATTGGAAAAAACAGGCAATTCATTATGGCATTGAAGCACAGGCTACCATTGAATATTTGGCGGCCAACGCTGCCCATGTAATGACTACCGTAAGTGATGTTACCGCCAAAGAATGTGAATATTTGCTGGGTCGTGTACCCGATTTAATTTTGCCTAATGGCCTCAATATCACCCGTTTTACGGCAATACATGAGCACCAAAACTTACATATGAGATTTAAGGAAAAAATCCATCAGTTTGTGATGGGCCACTTTTTCCCAAGCTATTCTTTTGACCTTGACAAAACACTCTATTTCTTTACTTCTGGCCGATTTGAATTTTCCAATAAGGGATATGATATTACTTTGGATGCATTAAAAAGGCTCAATCAAAAAATGAAAGAGGAGAAGGTGAACATGACTGTGGTTATGTTTTTCATTACCAAACAACCTTATTATACAATTGATCCTGAATTGTTGCATTCAAGAGCGGTCTTGGACGAAATTCATGAAATTACAACTTCCATTGAAAAAAATATTGGAGAAAAGTTGTTCATGCAAGCCGCTGGTTCTG
>JAZKGO010000021.1:0-4433 GCA_040385875.1 Bacteroidota bacterium | reverse complement strand
ATTTTTGATTTGGATAAAAAATTGAAATCGTTTACCATTTTAAGAGATGCTTTGAATATTGATTGAATTAAAAGGTTTGTGGTTGATTAATAAAGTAGAAGCATCTCAAATAATTGGCTTATTAAAAAATTAGGATAAATTTGTATTTGAGCAAAATTTTGGTCTCAGATTTCAAACAAAATATTAATGGGGACTTCTAAAAATTCAAAATTCCATTATTCTTCCCTCTATAGGAGGGATTTGAGGGAGGTTTAAAGAAATTATTTTGAATTTTTAGACGGCCCTTTAATAAAAATACAACTCAAAACTCATGAACAGAAGAGATTTTATGGAAAAATCAGGGATTATTGGTGCTACGGCACTCATGCCTAATCTAAGTTTTTCAGCTACTATAAAGCCTAAATATAAAATGGGTTTGCAGCTTTTTACTATCAATCAAAGTATGATGAAAGACCCGATTGGCTCTTTAAAAGCGGCAAAAGCAATGGGTTATGAAGACTTTGAAATCTATGGGTTTGATGGCGAAAAGGATACTTTTTATGGCATTAAATCGCCTGATTTAGGTAATATTATTGCCGATTTAAATATTACTACATCAAGTGGCCATTTTGGTTTTTCGCCTTTTCTCAACAAACCAGCCGATGATTTAAAACGATTTGTGGACCAATGCATAAAAGGAGCTAAAGCATTGAATATGAAATATATCACTTGGCCATGGATTGCGCCGGAGCAAAGAACTTTGGATAATTATAAGCTTATGGCAAAACTACTCAATCAAATTGGAGAGCAAGTTAAAGGCGCTGGGCTAGGCTTCGCCTATCACAATCACGGCTTTGAGTTTGACGATCACGACGGCCAAAACGGCTACGATATTATTTTAAAAGAAACAGATGCTGCTTTGGTAAAGCTCCAAATTGATATGTATTGGGTGATGCATTCGTCAAAACTTACACCCAAGCAAATGATTAAAAGCCAACCTGGGCGCTATGTGATGTGGCATATTAAGGATATGGACAAAGTGTCGAGAGATTATACTGAGCTGGGTAATGGCTCGATTGACTATACTCAAATACTTCCCAATCCAAAGGAATCGGGTCTCGAATTTTACTATTTGGAACAAGGTGGCAATTTTGCCCAAAGCCAAATGCAAAGTATAGCCGATAGTGCCAGTTTTTTCAAAAAGAATTTACAAAAATATTTGTAGAGCTTAAACGGTACTATTACTCGTACCTGTTGCTTGAATGCATTTTTGATTTTTACCTTGGCTGAATAATAATACCTAGTTGTTTTGCTTATCCATCAATGTAAATTCTTTTGCCATCTATGGGCGAAATGTAATTTCTGTCAGATTTAGCAGAAGAAACTTATGGCTTTGCATTATTATGCTGGACTTATGGCTATTTCAGGACTACACACATGTTTGAAATAAAAAGTCGTCCCATAAATTCGGGGCGACTTTTTATTTGAAGTATAAATGGTAGTAAAGGAATCTTAATCTAAAAAAAACCTAATTCGCTTTTAGTAATTTAATTATTTTCCTTTTATCGCCTTGAAGTATTTCAGCTAAATAAGATCCAACATTGAAATTTTCTCCAACATTAAAACTTTTATTCAAAGGCACATCTAACTTATTATCCATTAGCTTTCCAATCATATTATGGATGCGAAGAGTAACTGGCGAATCCTCATTACTTTGAATAAATAATGTAAAGTAATTTGTGGTAGGGTTTGAGCTAACTCTCACGGTAAGCTCATTTACCTCTGCACTAGCTGGCTTCTTTTCAGCAAACTCAGCACTTATTCTACCACTTCCACACACCGCCTCATTACATTTACCCAGCCTATCTCCATGATTCGCATTGATATGTGCAGGTACAGCATCCACAGCTATTTCGATCGTAAAAGCATTGGCAGGATTACCGTCAGGCACATGACAGATGTATACTTTTTTCACATAATCTGGTCCCATTTTGGCAACGATGTCTAATACACAAATGGTGATGGTACAAGTAGTGGTACAACCATTGCCATTAGTTACTGTAAGGGTAAAAACGTAAATGCCCGCAGTACTAGGCGCAAAAACGGGTGCTTCACAATTGGTGCAACTTAATGTACCTGTTCCAGCCCAAGCATAGCTATAGGGGCCGCCACCTGTTACTGTTGGGCTTAAGGTAACCGACTGAGGGCCATAGCCAATATAAATATTAGTAGGAATACCTCCCGTATAAGTATCGTTAGACGGTACTGCGGTGATTGCGCATGTAGGTATTTCGCCTACTACAGTTACAGTTGCACTACATGTTGAAACGTTTCCGTAAATATCCGTAACTGTTAATATCACCGTATTTTCACCTATATTTTCACATGAAAAAGAAGTTGGTGGTATCGTAACTGATTGGATAGCACAGTTATCGGTGCTACCATCGTTTATATCTGCTACTGATATAGAGGCGGTTCCGCTCGCTAAAGTAACAGTTGCAGTCTTACATTTAGCTATTGGTGCCTCATTATCGGTAACTGTTACATCGAATGAGCATACTGCTGTGTTGCCTGCTGCATCTGTAACCACAAAAGTGTTGGTGGTTGTGCCGACAGGAAAAATAGAGCCTGGTGGCAAACCTTCAGTTTGCTCAGTTGTTGAGCCTAAACAATTATCTGTACCCACAGGAGTTTCGTAGGATACAACTGCACCGCAAATACCTAGGTCGGTATCTACAGCAATATCATCCGCACACGTAATCATTGGCGGTATTATGTCGGCTTCATCTTCTACTAATATTGAAAAATTACTCACACAACCATTGCCATCTGTGACGGCCACTGAATAGGTGC
Organism: Bacteroidota bacterium; assembly: GCA_040385875.1. Lineage (GTDB taxonomy): Bacteria > Bacteroidota > Bacteroidia > Cytophagales > Spirosomataceae > JANMZR01. The sequence goes on along the minus strand of JAZKGO010000021.1, from coordinate 1,601 downwards.
CGGCGGTAAGATCAGAAATGTCTTCCGTAGTTTCACCATTACTCCATACGTAGGTAAACGGGCCAATGCCTCCAGCAGGATTTAAATCAATTGCACCGTTGTCATAATTGGGACAGGTAGGTTTTGTAACCACAAATGAGCCTTCTTGAGTAAAGGATTTCGAAGTAATACATACGGTATGGTTGTTATGTTCTGATCCGGTAGCAGCTGTAAAGCCCCAAAATACATTACTATTACCACCAAAGATAGTATTTACAATATCACCTGTATAATTAATAAGCTCAGTACCAGCTAATGTAACTTTCAAATTTTGTGTGTTGGCTATCCATTCTATTTTCATTGTACGATTGACCCCATCCTCCAAGTTAGAAAGTGTGGTATAACCTTGTAATACACTTGCACCTCCGCCACCATGGTCTACACTTCCATTAGCCATTAAGCCGATGTGGTCTTCAGCAGGGTCAAATCTATCAGCATTTTGATAGGTGTCAAGCTCAACAGCAAGTGAAGGGCTAATTCCGAAATAACCGATACCTCCGCCAGCACCCCCTATACCATTGCATATCGGTTGAAGCACAAATGCTAATCCATCAGCCCCTGGGCTATCCACACTGCCTAAGTTGACAGTTGATTCAATAATAAAGTCTGAAGCGAGTGAGATTTTGTTCTGAAACCAAACTGAACCTGCTTGCCCTTGCAAAGCTGGCGTTAATCTAAAACAGTCGCCACCTAAACTAATGGCACTACCTCCCAAATTATATTGGGCATTGGCATAAAATAGACTGCCTAAAAGGCATAAGAGCAATATTAATTTCTTCATTTTTTTAAGGGTTTAATTAGTTATGCCAGAGAAAAATTCCAAGGCATTCTTTTTTCAAAAATGGTGTGGTCATTTCTATTTAAATGTAAAAAGTAAGCTTTAAAATCGCTTTGTTTGAAGGGTTGTTTTATGGAAAAGTAGAATTCCGCAATGAATAAATATCATCAAAAAATTGATGACCAGGACCAGAGCAGTAAATTATAACAGATGATTATTCTTAAAAAAATCCATCTCACTTTTGAAGCTCAAAAGTGAATTAGAGGTCAAGGGGTAGGTGATTAAATGGGTGGTAAAATTCAGGTACGAATTAAATGATTTTTTTTAATATTTAATTACATCCGTGTATATTTTTTTAAAAAATTTTATTGAGTGGTAATTTAAGTCATGTTACCAACCAATATGCTGTCCATCAATTGTTTAATCCAAAAATAGTTATGGCTAAGTCATGGTTTGTGTCTCAAAGATTGCTTTTTGATAGCTTTCGCATTTTGTTTTTACGATACCTTTTATGGCAAGCCGATTTACAACATCCTCCTCAAATAAAGGATACATGATCAATTACACTGCATTTTCCTTTTTAAATTCTGCTTTTGCGTTTATCTTACTCAATTAGTTTGATTGTCGCATAGTAAGTAAATCTAATAAGGGTGTTTTTTAGAGACTTAATTAAAAACACGGTTTTCGATTGCCTTTCCTTACTTACGATTGAGAGCTTGATTTATTCACGGAATGGTTCACTACTTTATAAAGCATTGTAAAATTTACCATTGCCAAAAAGAAC
>JAZKGO010000020.1:0-3907 GCA_040385875.1 Bacteroidota bacterium | reverse complement strand
AATAGGAACCTATTTCTTACAAATAAATAATGGTAAAAATAAAACTACTAAGAAAATTGTAAAGAGGTAGTTGATTGAATTTCAATGTATTTTTTGAAAGGCTTCGCTTAATGTGAAGCCTTTTTTGTATTCCCCTCCGATAAATAAAACCCCCGCTTCGGACAGTTTTCACATGGCTTCGTCCCAGCTGTGTTTTTTCTCAAAACTTTTCAGTGTTGTTTTAGTCAATATTTTTTTTAAACCAAAAAATCAACTGGAAAGCCGAAAACAGAACAGAGTAGGCAGAAAAATCCTTAACCTAATTAAATGAAAAAGCTAAGCGTATTTGTATTATTGATGATTCCCTTCATTGGCTTTAGCCAAAAAAAGGAAAATGGTAAAATCTATATTGAGCATCCGGCTTTAAATGTAGTGGATGCCTTTACCAAAGCCATGGTGGCTGGTGACACTACTGCCATGAGTAAATTAATGACTGCCGATTTCAGAGCAAATAATCCGGTGGTAGCAAGACCTCATGATAAAGGTGCCGATAAAGCAACATTCCTTAGAAATGCGAAGGGCAATCATGATAATTTTGATTATTTTTCAATCAAACCTTTAAAAGGCTCCTACCCTGATGCATTTGAATACGCCAAAGACCCCAGCGACGACAATGCGGTAACTGTAGAAAGCTGGGATGTTGTGAAAGGTATTCATAAAAAAACGGGAGTAAAGGCAGACAATGTTTTACACCGATCATTTACGCTTACCAAAGACAACAAAATTCGCCGCCTACATAATTATATGAACCCTGAAGTACGCAATAACATCATTGCGGCTGGTTCAGAAAGAAAAAACGGAATAGTGTATAACGAACACCAAAATATTAATAACCTCAGATTGCTTATGGGTGCAGCTGAGAATGGTGATTTGGCTAAAGCATATAGCTTTTTTGACCCAAAAGCAACATTTTTTAATAGCAATTCTGAAGAACAAAAAGCCCAAACTTTAGACGAAGTAAAGGCGAGCCATAAAGCATTTTTCGAAAAATTTGAAATGAGTGGCATTGAGCAGGTGGGTTATCCTGATTATGTCGTATACGAACAAGGTAATATTGGTGTATTGTACTCCTGGTGGAATTTTTATTTTATTAGAAAATCTGATAAAAAAGAAATAAAAGTACCATTTCATTATTCACACAATGTAAATGCCGAGGGTAAAATAATTAGTGAAACAGCCTACTACAACGGTAATTTGCTCAAATAATAGTCAGGCCCTGGCCTACAATAAAGATTTAAAGATTTGACAATTTTTAAGAAGTTGTCAAATCTTTAAATTAATATCCAATCCATTCAGGCTGGTACTAGTTAAAAAACATCGCTAACTCCAAATAACCGCCAATTACTCACCCATTGAGACTGGGGGCTATCCTCCGAAAAATAAAACCCCACCTTCGGACAGTTTACAATGCCCTTCGTCCTTGATAGGTTTGAAATTTTATCTCAATTCAGTAATATTCTATTCAATATTAGTTTTTATCCATAAAAATATAAGTATTTGAAACAATAGACTAAGTGTTCAAAGAATATACTAAGTAATTGGTTTAATATACTAAATGATTTATTTACAGTATGAATACATTTGACATAATAATTCATCAATTTTTATTAATTAAAAAATGATTTTTTTCAAACTCACAAATGAAAAGAATTCTGGAGAAACATTCACCTAACCTTTACACCGCAAGCCAAACAATTTTGGCTTCAGAATTAAATTATTAAAAAGCATTCTATTTAATCATTGCCATTAATACCTCAATTAATCAATTTTTAACCAACAAAATTTACTAAAATGAAAAAAAGTATCTCAATTATCGCTCTATTTATTTGCACTATTTTACTTCTAAGGTTTAGCATAAATGCACAAGTACAAGAGCCTCCACTTGCCGAAGTTGAATATATGAAAGTTACTCCTGGAATGGAAGGTGATTATCTGGCTGGGGAAGCCGTTTGGAAAAAAGTACATAAGAACCGCATCGCCAACAAAAATATTCTGAGCTGGCAATTGTACCGGAGGGTCTACCCTTCCGGTGCCAATGTAACACATGAGTATGTCACGGTTACAGTCTATGCCAATGCCAAAAGCTTGGAAGACAAAGGCAACTCTTTCAATTGGGATATCATCACAAAAGGTATGAATGCTCAAGAAATATTTGTGGCTACCACAATTGAAAAAACCCGCACTATTGTGGGAGGTGGCTTGTATCAACACCGATTAGGGGCAGGAACTCAAGCGGGTAAATACTTGCAAATCAGACAAGTAGCTATAGTTGGCGACAATCGAGCTGAATACATAAAAATGCTTACGGATATCAACCCAACTTTAGAATCAGCCATAAAAAATGGTAAAACACTACGAAGAAACCTTTGGGAAGATATGGTAGCATCGGGGCCGAATTTTTCTGTAGTTTATGACTATGCCAATCTAACTGATGCATTGAAAAATTCATCAGGCTTACCCACTATTACAGACGAATATGAGAAACTAAACCCGGGCAAAAAGTGGGATGCATTTGTAAGCAAAATTAACAGCTTGTATAAAATTACCAATCATGAGCTTTGGCAGTTGGTCGACAGCACACAACAATAAGGCTAAATTTTTGGAATCCTTGTAACATAAAATAAATTATCAAATTTTTAGAATAGGGATTGCAATCCCTATTCTAAAAGTATTCAAATCATGAATAATATAAAATTTTATCCGATGTTAATCTTAACCTTTAAACCTACTACCTAACAAACTCAATTTTAAACAAATAAAACTATGAAAAAGATTAAAACATTACTCGTAAGAAAACTGATTGTGATCTGCTTACTAGCCCCTTTTATGGCCTTTAGTCAAGGCAAAAACTTGATGAACGTATCGAAAGTATTTCCGAAAATGGATAAAATGGCTGAATTTGAAAAAGCACTTACCTCCCACTCTCAAAAGTATCATACAGGTGAAGCCAAATGGAGGGTATACCAAATCATGTCGGGGCCTGATGCCGGTGGATACATGATAGCTGAAGGGCCTTCGGACTTTGCTGGTATGGATAGCCGTGGAGATTTGGGTGCTGAGCATACCGCAGATTATGCCAAAAATGTGGCCATTCACATGACTGATAAATATTCTAGTGACTATCTGATGTTTCAAGATACCTTGAGTACAGTGGGCTTGGGCAACTTTTCAGATAAAATAACCATCAGCCATTGGTATCCTAAATTTGGCCAGAATGCCAAAGTTTTTGACGGCATTTTGGCTTTGAAAAAAGGATGGAAACAGGGTGGTTTAACAGTAGCCGTTTATCGCACAGTTAACTCTGGCAATGCAAGATTCTCAATGGTTTACAGGCTTAAAAATGGTTTCAAAGACCTTGCTACTGGAGGCCCAAGTGCTGCCAAAAGGAGATACGAAGCGGCCAACGGGGAAGATTCGTATGACAATTATGTAGGTCTATTGCAAGAGCATACCGCCAACTACTGGTCTGAAATGTTGACTTTACGACCCGATTTAGGTTCTAAATAATTTTTTAAGGATGGCATTATAACCCAATGTGGGTTTCAATGCCGGCCTTATTAATATCACACTAACCGCTGAAAGGCAGTCATTTAAGATAACATAAATATTTGTGCGAACATAAAAAAACCTAACAAAAAAATAAACAAAATGAACTTATCTGAAATGATACCCTTGCCGCCTTAAAGATTGTTTTCACTCGGATTATCCTTGTGAAAGCAATCACAAATCAGTTAATCAGTAGGAATACTGATCACTTTGGATCCACAAACCAGTATATGAATTATTAACATCTATTTAACTTAAACAAAATCATGAATGCGACAACTATTAAACGCATATCCTTGTCGGTATGCTTGCTCTTTTTCTT
>JAZKGO010000019.1:0-2457 GCA_040385875.1 Bacteroidota bacterium | reverse complement strand
GGTTACTAAAATTGCTTAAGTAAACGAAATTGAATTGTAAATGTTAAATAATGAATTTTATTAAACCATAATTTCAAAATGTACACTCTCCAAGAGCTTGCTAAAATGATTGACCACTCGCTGTTGCATCCTACCATGAACGACAGTGAATTGGACAAGGGTTGTGAAATTGCTATCGCCTATGAAGTGGCTACAGTTTGCGTGAAACCCTATTATGTGAAAAGAGCGGCAGAACTATTAGCGGGAACCGATATAAAGGTTTGTTCGGTAATTGGCTTTCCTCATGGCAATTCCACTATTAAACTAAAAGTACTAGAGACACGGAAGGCTTGTGCTGATGGAGCAACTGAAATAGATATGGTGGTAAATGCAGGGAAAGTATTGAGTGAAGATTGGCGGTATATAAAATCAGAAATTTACCAAATAAATAAAGAGTGCCTCAAAAATGGAGCTATTCTAAAAGTAATTTTTGAAAATGATTTTATCACCCAAAAAAGTCATAAAATAAAACTTTGCAAAATTTGCAGCACAATTGGAGTCGCTTTTGTGAAAACTTCAACTGGATATGGTTATGTTAAAAAAGAAAATGGAGACTATAATTATCAAGGAGCTACATTGGCCGATGTAGATTTGATGCGTAAAAATTGCACTCCGACCGTCCAAATAAAAGGAGCTGGAGGCATTAGAAATTTAGATGATCTATTGTTATTTCGTGAACATGGCTGTACCCGTATCGGGGCCACGGCTACTATTGCAATGTTAGAAGAAGCAAAAAAAAGATTGGGTATGGAAAGTATTGAAGTAAAATCAACCACTGTTGGTTACTAAAATAATGATAAAACCATTCCAGAAAAACGAGCAACTAGTCGCTGACATTCAAGCATTTGACTCAATGGAGGGTTTTAAAGTTTGGTGGCTTGGGCAAAGTGGATTTCTTTTGAAATGGCAAAATAAAATACTACTTTTCGACCCCTATCTATCTGATTCACTCACTATCAAATACCAAAAGACCGATAAGCCTCATGTGCGGATGAGTGAGCTAGTAATTGAGCCTCAAAATCTCCCAAACATAGATATTGTAACTTCAAGCCATAATCATACCGACCATCTCGATGCAGAAACGCTAATTCCTATTGTTGGTCACAACCCATTAATAAAATTCATCATCCCAGAAGCCAATCGTGAATTTGTAACCGAAAGAATCCAATCAAATTTAGAATTTCCAATTGGGTTAAATGATGGTGAGGTATTTGAAACTAACGGTTTCCGATTTATTGGTATTCCTTCAGCCCATAACACCATTGAGAGAAATGAAAAAGGACAAAGCAAGTATATGGGTTACCTAGTACAATTTGGCAAATATTCGATCTATCATTCGGGCGACACGCTTTGGTACGAAGGTTTAGAAAAACTTGTAAAACCTTATCAAGTTGACATTGCATTTTTACCTATTAATGGCAATAAACCAGAAAGAAAAGTAGCCGGGAATATGAATCCAGAAGAAGCCGCACAATTGGGGAAAGCCATCCAAGCGAAATTAACAATTCCACATCATTTTCACCTCTTTGAATTCAATACTGAGGAACCTTCCTCTTTTGAAGCCGCATGTAATCAGTATAAAACAAATTTTAAAATTCTAAAAATAGGAGAAGGCTTCTCTTTCAAATAATTGTTATTTGACAAATTTTTCAATAATAGAAAAATTATATAAAAACACCTTTCATTCACTTACAGCCCAATAATTATTACTAAAATACAATTGCAATTTTAATAATAATATTTTGTTATTTTTTTGTACAAAACTCAGCACAGTGTAGCATAGGACGGTTCTGTTGGCATATTTTGGAATCTTTGTGGAATATGGATTTTGCCCTAAAAAGTCTGTATTTAATCCTATTAAATTAATCTAAATATTCAAAACATGAAACAAAATTTTATTCACAGAATGAGTAAGATCAAGCACTTTTTTTGTTCATTAGCCTTGATGCTTCTCACCATTTCAGCCATTCAGGCACAGCAACAAATTAGAGGAAAAGTAACTGGGCAAGACGGTGATGCTCTAGTGGGTGTGAACGTATCAGTAAAAGGCACGACAAGAGGCACCACTACCGATGCGAATGGCGACTATCGAATTGAAGCTGCCCTCAATTCAATACTTGTATTTAGCTATGTGGGATTTACCGTAAATGAGGTGACTATTAAGAGTAACCAAGAGATTAATGTGACCATGAAACCCAACGACAGCATACTTGACGAAGTAGTAGTAGTAGGTTACGGTAGCGTTAACAAAAAAGAAGTTACTGGAGCGGTACAAACCCTGAAATACAAGGAGTTGCAAGATATTCCTGTATCTCAAATTGGGCAAAAACTCCAAGGCCAAGTAGCAGGTGTGCAAATCAACCAAAGTACTGGAAAGCCAGGAACTGGTATGACTATCAGGGTTCGTGGCCAATTATC
>JAZKGO010000018.1:0-2019 GCA_040385875.1 Bacteroidota bacterium | reverse complement strand
TTAACGCCAATAATACGCCTTACAATGCCACGGTAGCTTCCAATAATCTGAAGGCCGAAAACTTTGACAAAACCATGGGCTACGAAACTTTTGACAACAACCGAAGTGCCAGATTTACTGAATTGTTCAATGCCCAACCGGGCAAATACACTTATGCTGATTTTAAAAAGATAAAATACGATGCGCAATACCCTCAAAAATTCATGTTTCCAACCAAAATCGACTCACTGTTTTTGTTAGACGAAGGCAAAAATCCTGAAATAGCATCGTTGATTGGTACTTTGAAAGCCTGGAATCGGAATACCGAAATCGACAGCAAAGGGGCGGGATTGTTTGCGGCTATTTATTATAAAATTTACCACCAATATCGTACGATCGGTTTTAATAAGACACTTTCTATTGCCGAGTGCGAAACTATTTTCAAAGAAATAAAGGCAGAACTTTTGACTAATTTTGGCAAAACGGATATTAGTTTAGGTGAGTTTCAAAAGCTAGTAAGAGGCAATAAAGAGCTGCCGCTCAGCGGTATGGCCGATGTGATCAGAGCCATGTACAGTGTGCCTCATACAGGGGGTAAGGTAAAAGGCTATCAGGGGGAAAGTTATATCTCTTTGGTGAAATTCAAAAAAGGACAATTACCTGAAATAGAATCCGTTATCAATTACGGAGCTTCCAATCATCCAGAAAGCAAACATTATGACGACCAAATGGAAATGTTTGTCAATCAAAAATTGAAACCGATGACTTTGGACAAAGCAAAAGTTTTGGCAGAGGCGGAACGGGTTTATAATCCAAAATAGATGAAGCGCTATTTAAACTGTAAATAAGGTGAAAACTCTAAAAATAATCCTTTACTTTAGCATCCAATAATTTGTAATTTTACTCTTCACTCACTTTATAAAATGAAAAAACAATTAATATTGGCTACCCTTTTTTCAGGGCTAATCCTAATCGCTAACAATGAAACCCTAATGGCTCAAGTGGGTGTAGGTACCAAGCCAATAAAAGGGGCAAAATTGTATTTGGATGGTAAAAGAAAAACTGTTGATAAAAAATGGAGCTATTGGGCGGGACCAAGATTAGCCGCTATAGCCCCTATTAAGTGGTTTTTAGTGGCTGACCCAGATGGTAAAGGAATGGTTTTGAATAGCAATGACCCCGCTGGAAAAGGAGGTAAATACGGTTCGGCAGATATTGTGACCAATGATACTTTTCGTGATTTTAGAGCACATGTGGAATTTTTTATTCCTGAAAAGGGCGGTAACTCAGGCGTTTATTTGCAAAATAGATACGAAATTCAGGTGTTGGATGGCGATACTACCTCTCATGGTATGGCTGCGGTAATCAATGAAACCCCCTCACCTTATAAACATTATACTGGAATCGGGCATTGGAATAGCTATGACATCAATTTCAGAGCGGCTAGATTTGTGGATGGTAAGCTGACCGAAAAAGCAATGGTGACAATGTACTTCAACGGGGTAAAAGTGCATAAAAATATAAAAATCAACCAAGTTTGGGGAGGACCTAACTCTGGTGTAGACGGAGGAAATAACGGCGGAAAAGGAATTACCGATACACCACAAGGCCTTAAATTACAAGCCGAAGGTCATAATGTACTATACAGAAATGTTTGGATTAAAAAGACAGATGTAGCGGAGGCAGATACTGATTTTTAGTCTATCTTTTCGGAGATTTTAGTAGACTGTAAATTAAAAATTAATACGAGGCTGAAGCCTCGGTCTATTGACAAGTGAGGTACTTGATTTCTTTTTGCTTTTTGTCAAATACGAAAGGCTTTAGCCTTTCGTAACAAAACAATCAGAAGCCTTGTTCTATTAACAAATGGGGTAATTGATTTCTCCTAGTTTTTTGTCAATTGCGAAAGGCTTTAGACTTTTGCAACAAAAATAGGTCAATTTTGTTTGCTGTCTATTGAGTAGAATATTTTTAGTATAAAAAATCAATTTAAAACAAATAAATAGTAAATATGAACGTGAAAACAATTTTAAGATTAGT
>JAZKGO010000017.1:18863-21123 GCA_040385875.1 Bacteroidota bacterium | reverse complement strand
AATGCCAGAGTTAGTTTCAGAAAGCAGCGATGGCATTAAAAGTGTGAATTATTCTGGGCTAATTCCCTATCTGATTGAATCAATCAAAATATTAAATCAAGAAATTATTCAATTGAAAAAGCAGCGGCTTTAGATTATGTAGGAAATACTGTAAGCATTTTAATAACAGAATAATCTACCAAAAAATACAACTAAAATACTCATGAAAAAATACATTTTCGCATTTGCCACACTTCTTATCACCGTAAAAAGTATTGCACAATTCACCATTACCAACGGCATTTCATTTGTTGCGGCAGGCAACGTAACCGTGTCAGTAAAAGATTTAAATATGAATATCAATGGCAATTTTAATGCTGGCATGAGCACATTTCATTTCCATGGAAGTTTGCCAACAAGTATTTCAGCCAATTCTATGCCTACTTTTTATAAATTAGAACTCGCAAAAAATACAGGAACTATACTCACGCTCAACACTGATATTACAATTAAAAATGAGTTAAATTTTGTTGCCGGGCTTTTAGAATTGAATCAAAAAAATATCATTTTAGACCCAACCGCTTTGTTAATAAATGAATCAGAAATCAGTAGAATTATAGGTCTAAATGGTGGCGAAGTGAAAATAACAGATAATCTAAATGCACCCAACAATATTAATTTGGGTAATTTAGGGGCCACCATATCGTCTGCAAATAACCTTGGAGCTACTACCATAAAAAGAGGTCATAAAACACAGACAGGCACAGGTTTATCAAGTGCGATTAATCGATATTTTGATATTTTGCCAGCTAACAATGTTAATTTAAATGCAATGTTAAAACTGAAATATTTCGACGCTGAATTGAATGGAATTTCAGAACCAGACATAAATATGCTCAAATCAGACAATGGAGGTGCAATTTGGAATATTGAAACCTCAACAAACAAAGACGCCAATATCAATTATGTAGATAAAACCAATGTAAACGACTTTTCTATTTGGACACTTGGTACTGGATTAGTCGCACTACCAATTACAGGTTTGGAATTAATTGTAAAACGAATAAATAATACCGAGGTAGAATTAAATTGGACTACAATGTCTGAAACGAATAATGAAGGATTTTATATAGAACGAAAACAAGGTAATGAACTAGAATTCAGTACAATAGGTAAAGAAAAAGGTAAATCGATTGGAGATGAAAGCAGATCAAAATTGCAATATCAAATAACAGATAAAAACAGTTTTGAAGGTATTTCGTATTATAGAATTAAGCAGGTCGATTTTAATGGAAGATATACTTATTCGACCATAAAAGCAGTAAAAGGTATTGAAAACAATGGCAAATCAATGAAAGTTTGGCCAGTGCCTGCCTTAGATTATTTGAACCTATCTGTAACTGGAATAAATAATCAAGATTCGATTTTGATATACAATGTAGGCGGCCAATTGATCAAAACCATTTCAATAACTAACCAAAACCAAGTTCAAATAACGGGTTTAAATTCAGGACTTTACATTGCAAAACTGGCATCGGATGGCAGCATAAATAAGAAAATAGTAATTCAAAATTAAAATTTTGGGGATTTCCATTTGGCTAATTTGAAAACTCAACCGTTCAGAATTTAATTAGTTGGCTTTCAAAGCTTTTATCAATTGCGAGCATCGTTGGCAAAGCAAGAAATTTTAAAGTTTACAACTCCCACTATCCAAATAATAATATATGACTGTCAATGAGTGTTATTTCAGGGCACTGATATTACTTTGTATTAATGCTATCTGTCTGATTCATTCTATCTAATATAATTTGCTTAATATTACAAAAATACCCATTATAAAACCTGCTCAATTTGACGAATATCTATTTGCCAATTGGAAGGCACCTACTTTTGGGTTTTATGAAAATTTTCATATCGAACGAATTTCAAATTATAAATCACATCTCACTTTACCAACGCCACCACATAGGCGATCGGTTAATTTTTTTATTTTTTTAACGCATGGAAAGGTGGTTCGAACCAAAGGTTTAAATCAATATGAGATTTTACCTAATAATTTCTTTTTCTTATCTGCCGACCAAATCACTTCCATTGATTTGGTAAGTGACAACGCTGACGGGTTTTATTGCCATTTTAATTCTGAAATCTTCAATAGTATCAATGGGAAAATTGATATTCAAAAAGATTATCCTTTTTTTCAACTGACTGGCGACCCGATTTTTAATGTTCACGATAGCTCCAGAATTATCAGTTTGCTTGAGATTTTGGAAAAAGAATACCA
>JAZKGO010000017.1:0-18763 GCA_040385875.1 Bacteroidota bacterium | reverse complement strand
CTCACAATTGGTGAAATCGCTTATAAAATTGGAAATTTCGAACCGAGTGATTTTTCACGCTTTTTCAAATCCAAAACTAATATTAGCCCCTATCAATATCGAAAATCCGTTTTATGATTGATATTGCATAGAATGTTTTGGTAAATGCTTAAAATCTTAAAGAAAATCTTCGCATTTTTGCATTGTATAATTTTCATTTATTTTGTAACTATTTTTATTTTTTCGAAAATCTCATTTTACTAAAATCCAAATTGTAATTTTTCCATTATGAAAAACAAACTCCTCATTGTTCTTGCCCTATTTTTTGCAAAAACAATTATAACAAATGCCCAAGAAACGAACAGAGTTTTGAAGCTTTTCCCTGATGGAACAGTTTTACATGGCAATATAAATTTTAATAATGATACCCTCAAAAAGCATTTATTAGACATTTATCTGCCTGCCAATGTGCAAGGAAATATTCCATTTGTGGTGTTTATTCATGGTGGCGGCTGGATTGGAAATGACAAAACTGCTGACATCGGCTACATGGGAAATACCGTTTCAGCATTGATAAATAATGGCATTGCGGTGGCATCAATTGATTATCGTTGGGCAACTCAGGCTCAGTTTCCAGCACAAATTCAAGATTGCAATCAGGCCCTCATTTTTCTTTGTAAAAATGCTGATAAATACCATTTGGATAAAACCAAAATAGCCATTATGGGTTTTTCGGCTGGTGGGCATTTGGCTTTGCTTCAAGGCTTGGCCAATAATAATAATGTACCCAGTTTTTTCATGAATAATAAGGCACAAAAATTTAACATTAAGGCAATTGTGGATTATTATGGCCCATCTGAGCTAACCAGCTTGGGTAGTAGTGAGGACCCCAAGGCACCCGAAGGCTTATTGTTGGGTGCAAGTCCAGTGGCTCGCCCCGACCTTGCGGCAATAGCTAGCCCCGTAACTTATGTGGATAAAAACGACCCGCCAATGCTAATTTTTCATGGCGAAAAAGACAATATTGTTACCAATCGGCAATCGAAATTATTGCACGGTTGGCTCAACGCTAAAGGCGTTAGAAATGAATTGACAATCGTAAAAGATGCCCCTCATTTTGGCAAAATGTATGATATTGAGGAGTTTAAAAACAAAGTCATCGATTTTTTGAAAGCTGAATTAAAGTAAATTGCCTTTACAGGATTTGAATAGAGATAAAATATTGTACAATTTCCCTTAGGCTTGGATTCGAGAAGATTACATGCCCTCTCTCAGAGAAAAAACTACGTTTATCGTTGGCTGAGAGAAGTCGAAGTCAGATTGTCTTATTGTGTTCAATTTAAATTCCGTAAAACCTTAATATTCAATTTTAGCAAAAACTAGATTTATCAAAAAATATATTTTAGTGAAATAACTTTTATTGATCATGAAAAAAACAAACCTACTCTTTCTACTCCTTTTAGCATTCACCGCCACAATTGCTATGGCACAATTTGGCCCACCTACTGGCGAGCCAGATGTAATTAACAAACGCTGGCATGCCCAATGGATTTCGGTACCCAATGCTACTGACAATGGTTATGGCGTGTATATGTTTAGAAAATCAATCGATTTGACCTCAAAACCATCTCACTACAAAATCCATGTTTCGGGCGATAATCGTTACAAACTTTTTGTAAATGAAAAGCTGGTTTCGATGGGGCCTGCTCGGGGAGATATTGCTCACTGGAATTTTGAAACGATGGATATCGCTCCATATTTAAAATCAGGGAAAAACATTGTGGCCGCACAGGTTTGGAATGAGGGAGAATATAAACCTGAGGCTCAAATATCTTATAAAACTGGCTTTATTTTGCAAGGTGCTACCTCTGCCGAAGCTGCTGTAAATACCAATAATTCATGGCTCTGTGAAAAAGACAACAGTTATTTGCCACTCAGATTTAATGTGCGCACCTATTATGTAGCAGGTGCAGGCGAAATCAGAAATATGGCCAACCACCCAAAAGCTTGGCAAACCGAAAATTTTGATGATTCGAAATGGCAAAAAGCCAAAAGAGTAGACTCAGGCGTACCCAAAAATGTGTTAGGTGCATTTGGCACAATGAGTGGCTGGATGCTCGTCCCATCAATTATTCCGCAAATGGAATTGAAAGATGAGCGGCTAGTAAAAGTGGCTGAATTTAAAGGTATTACGAGCTTACCATCTGATTTTCCGGCAAGAAAGTCAAACGTAATGATACCAGCCAATACAAAGTTAAAAATAATTTTAGATCAAAATTATTTGACAAATGCCTATACAAATCTAGAATTTAGTGCTGGAAAAGATGCCTCAATTACGCTGAATTATGCTGAAACACTTTACACAAAATTTCCTGCAAAAGGCAATAGAAATGAAACAAAAGGCAAGGTTTTTTTAGGCAGGGCTGATAGTCTAATTTCGGACGGCAGCAACAACCAAAAATTTACTAGCCTTACCTACCGCACCTTTCGCTATTTGCAATTGAGCATTGTTACCCAAAACGAGCCACTCACTTTGAATGATATTTACGGCACATTTACAGGTTATCCATTTGCAATGAATGCAAAATTTGAGGCCAAAAATCCAGAATTGGACAAAATGTTGGATATCGGTTGGCGAACCGCTCGCCTTTGTGCTTATGAAACTTATATGGATTGCCCCTATTACGAGCAACTTCAATACATCGGCGATGGCCGAATTCAGGCCTTGGTTTCGCTTTACAACAGTGGCGATGATAGATTGGTGAAAAATGCTATTAATTTGATGGATTTTTCTCGTCAACCTGAGGGAGTTACATTGAGTCGCCATCCATCTTATACCCCCCAATTTATTCCAACTTTTTCATTGTGGTATATTGGTATGATCCAAGATTACGCTCGCTATGGCGCTGATACTGAATTTATTAAAGGTAAAGTAAGCGGAGTTCGGCAAATTATCGATTATTTTAAAAGCTACCAACAAGCCGATGGCTCGCTAAAAAATGTACCACAATGGATGTTCACGGATTGGGTTGACAATAATAAAGAATGGCGAGCGGGTACGGGCCCTATGAGTGCAAATGGTACTTCGGGCTTGCTTGATTTTCAGCTACTTTGGGCCTATCAAGTGGCTTCTGATTTGGAAATTAAATTAGGAAATGCAGCTTTTGCAAATCAATATCAGCTTGAAATTTCCAAATTAAAAAAGACAATTCGTGCCAAATATTGGGATAGTGCCAAAAAGCTTTTTGCTGACCGTGAGGAAAAAGATCAGTTTTCACAACATACCAATTCTTTGGCCATCTTAACGGGCTTATCAATTGGGGAAGAAGCCAAACAAATTGCCAATCAGCTTGTTGCAAACAACCAATTGGCTCCAGCCTCCATTTATTTCAAATTTTATTTACACCAAGCCTTAATAAAAGCTGGAAAAGGCAATGATTATTTGAAATGGCTTGACAAATGGCGTGAAAACATTGATAGAGGCCTCACCACTTGGGCGGAAATTTCGGACGTAGATAATTCCCGCTCTGACTGCCACGCTTGGGGTTCGAGCCCAAACATTGAGTTTTATCGCACAATTTTAGGAATCGATAGTGATGGCTTGGCTTTCTCGAAAGTAAAAATTCAACCGCATTTAGGAGAATTAACCGATATAAATGGGTCAATTCCACACCCAAAAGGTAGCATTTCGGCTAATTATAAATTAGAAAATGGGAAATGGAAAATTCTGATTGAATTACCAAAAACCATCACTGGCAATTTGGTTTGGAAGGGCAAAACAATTGCTTTAAAAGAAGGTTTAAATCAGTTTAATATTTAAAACCAGTTATGAGTTATGAGAGATAAGTGATAAGATTTAGTCAATTACAAACTCGCACTCATCGCTCATCACTTTTAACTCATAACTCAAAATACCTATGAAAAGAAGAGAATTTTTAAACAAAGCCGCACTTTCAGCAGCAGGATTATCAGTTGCAAACTATGCCTTTTCCAATACAATTATTGAAGAATTTGTAACGACCAATACGGTTTATGGGAAAATAAAAGGCTATCGTGAAAAAGGTGTAAACATCTATAAAGGAGTCCCTTATGGTGGGAAAATTTCGGGTGAAAGAAGATTCCGTCGACCAGCTCCTCTCGAAAAATGGACTGGCGTTAAGGACACCCTTACGTTGGGAGCGCCCGCAATCCAAAATCCAAGAAGAAATGAGCCCGCTCCATCAGAAGATTGTTTGTTTTTAAATGTTTGGACACCTGCCAATGATAATAAAAAGCGACCAGTGATGTTTTACAGTCATGGAGGCGGCTTTGTAATTGGTTCTGGCGGTTCGGCTGGGCAAGATGGAGCTAATTTGGCCAGAAATTTCGATGTAGTGGTGGTGGAAACTAACCACAGATTGGGATTGTTAGGCTTTCTTTATTTGGATGAATTGGGAGGAAAAGATTATGAAGGCTCTGGCAATAACGGTATGCTGGACATTGTAGAGGGATTAAAGTGGGTAAATAAAAATATTGCAAACTTTGGGGGTGATCCCAAAAACGTAATGATTTGGGGTGAATCGGGTGGTGGTGCCAAAACATCTTGCCTTTATGCAATGCCATCAGCAGCACACTATTTCAATAAAGCCTCCATTGAAAGCGGCCCAGGTGTGCGTATGACCCCCAAAGAAGTGGCCCAAGAAACAACTTTAATGCTTTTGAAAGAGCTAAACATTGAACCAAAAGATTGGAAAAAAATCCTAGATGTGCCGGCCGCTGACCTTTTGGCAATGCAGGGAAAACTTCCATTTGTACCGCCGTTTGTGGAAAAAAATAAAAATTCGGGATTTATGCGAAGAAATTATGGCGGCTTTGGGCCTGTGGTGGATGGAAAGGCACTTCCTACTAATCCGTTTGACCCTAATGCACCTGATATCTCAAAAAACAAACCGCTTTTGGTAGGTTGGAATGAAGACGAATGGGCATTTTTTGCTTGGGAAAGAAAAGAGACCGAATTTGCAAAGTATGATTTTGAAGCCTTGCAAAAAAGGTTTGAGCCTCAATACGGTGAAAATACCAAAAAAATAATTGACACTTATCGCAAGACAAGGCCAAATGCCTCACCTGCGGATATTTATATTGCTATTTCGTCTGTCACGATGATGGGTTTAGGTTCAATTGAAATTGCCGAAAAGAAAGCCAAACAAAATGGTGCACCTATATATTTATATAATTTTGGGTATAAATCAGAAGTGAAAATTCCCGGAACGGATTATGAAATGGGAACACCGCATGCCATGGATATTTCGTTCAAATTCAATAATGAAACAGCGGATAAGCCGAGTTTTTTTGGCGGAAATAAACCCGAAAAAGCCATTGCCTCACATAATTTTGCGGAATTATGGACCAATTTTGCCAAAACAGGCAAACCTTTCGCCAAGGACGCACCAGAATGGAAAGCCTACAATTTAAAAGAGAGAACTACCATGCGCATTGACACAAAATTGGAGATAATTAATGACCGATTTAAAGATGAATTAGATATTTGGAGAGAGGTGGGGAGGTTGTAAGATTTTTGGTAAAAATATAATTCTTTTTTGCCAAGTTGCTATCAGGTAGTTTTTTTCAGCCTTTTCAGCCCGATAAAAACTACCTGCCTGCTCCAAGCTTTTGGCGGCGCTAACATCAGGGTTGATTAACAACCACTCCAAAGCAGTGTCTCTCGTTTTTCTGTAGATGCTGCGGGATTTGGATGAGACATAAAATTTTCACTTTGAAAACTTTATGGTATGATTTCCTTTACTAAAACTGCAATTTAATCTCTCCCAGCATGTCTTTGTTATTGCCATGATTTTATATAGATTTGTCTAAACACATTTCAAGAAACAACACTATGATTAGAAGACTTAAGCTTTGTTTGATTATGTTTTTTATAGTTTTAAAAAGCTACGGACAAAATGATCAAGTGAAAATATTGCCATACACGCTTCCAGCAGTTTTAAAGACTATTGATGGAAAAAGTGTAAGAAAGGTATCGGAATGGGAGAAAAAGAGAAGGCCGGAAATAGTAACTTTATTTGAAAATAACATTTATGGTCAGATGCCGAAAAACTATGACCATATTACCTATAAGATTGATAATGAGGTAGCTAACGCAATGGACGGAAAGGCTCACATGAAAGAAGTGACCATTACTGTGGCGAAAGCAAATAAAACTGTTGCGATTCATTTGATTTTATTTACGCCAAATTCCAGAAAAAAAAGTTCACCAGTATTTTTGCTGATTAATAATCGAGATAAACACAATACAGATGCTACCAGAAAGGTTAAGAGTGAATTTTGGCCTGCCGAAATGGCAATTGGCAGTGGCTATGCCATAGCTGCTTTTCATGTAAGTGATGCTGCACCCGATAATAAGGACACTTATCAGAATGGCGTTTTACAACTATATTCTGATCAATTAGTTGCCGATAATGGAATGAAAGCAATTGGTGCTTGGGCTTGGGCGGCCAGCCGAGTGATGGATTATTTTAAAACTGATACAGCAATAGATTTCAGTAAAGTTAGTTTAGTTGGTCATTCACGTGGCGGGAAGGCGGCTTTATGGGCAGCAGCACAAGATCAGCGCTTTGCTTTGGTATTTTCCAGTTGTTCGGGTAACACAGGTGCTGCCATAGCAAGAAGGCAATTTGGAGAGACAATTAAGGCAATTAATACCACTTTTCCTCATTGGTTCAATAACAATTATAAGCAATTCAATGATAATGTAAATGCCTTACCAGTAGATCAACATATGTTAATTGCTTTAATTGCACCAAGACCAGTATATACCACCTCTGCCACAGAGGATTTATGGGCTGACCCTGTTGGCTCTTATGCTTCCATTGTAGAGGCACAAAAGGTCTATGATTTGTATGGTAAAAAATCAGCACTAAGTTCTAGCCCTCCGCCTGCTAATAACCCTATAATTCAATCAGTTACGGGCTATCATAACAGAGAAGGTATTCATAACATGACCGCCTACGACTGGGGTAATTTTATTCGTTTTGCTAATTTTAATTATTTTGTTAAATAGAGATTTTGTGAATTAGTAGAAAAAATACTACCAAGGCCCATTCTGCTTAACTTGATAAAACCCAGAGCCGTTAAATCGATAAAGACCTTGCCCTGTACCCCACCATATATTACCTACCTTATCCTGAAACATACTTTGTACACAGCAATTTAGTCCTTTGGCGGGGGTAAATACAGTAAATGCAGTTGGATTGGGCAAGGGAATGGAGGGGTCAAATCTGGTGGTGCTGCCTCGTGCAGTAACCCAAATAATACCTGACTGCTCTATAATTATTCCCCAAAATTCAGTTCCGCCCAACCCATCTTTGGCAGTGTATTCGGTTAAAGTGTTCCCACCCGCCTTGAGCGAAGCCGAAGGGTCATATTTGCAAATACCGTTTTTCATAGTAAACCAAATATTTCCAGCTCTATCCTCTGCCATGCCTCCTGCATAGTTTTCTCCCAAACCTTCCTTTTCTCCAATATTCCAAATTGTTTTTCCGCCTGCCGTGAGCGAAGCTGAAGGATCATACCGAAAGACCCCATTTTCAGAAGATGCAAACCAAATGTTGCCACTTTTATCTTCCATAATACCCGCAATATTTATCGGCGCCAGCTCTTTAAATAGTGAAAAACTTTGACCACCGTTACTATCAGCAATTGGGTCATATCTGTAAACGCCACGATGTGTACCAACCCAAATAGTACCCGATTTGTCAACCAAAATGCCTTTTCGAGTTATATCTAAATGATCCAGGCCATCCTTTTGATTATAATTTCTAAAGGATTTTCCACCTGACCCGAGCGAAGCTGAAGGGTCGTATTTATAAACGCCCTGGTCAGTTCCAAACCAAAGATTACCATTTTTATCTTCATTTATTGCGTAAACAGTATTGTTAAAAAAACCATCCGCATTAGAAAAATAGGTCAAAGTTTTTACATCATACCTCACTACCCCTTCACCTATGGTGCCAAACCACAAATTCCCTTTCGAATCTTGAAAAATGCTTCGAATATATTGGCTGACTAGTGTAGTGTCAAAATCAGGGGCCATGGCACGTGACTTGAATTTTTTTATCACTTTTGGGCTTGAATTGGCAGCATTTGGGTCATTAAATGTATTTGGTTTTTCTTGTCCGTTGCAGGAAGTGTAAAAAATAACCACAAAGAGCAACAGATAAATCTGTACGTATTTCATCATTTTTCTTTTAATTACTTAAGAAATTTTAAAACCTAAAAGCTCTTGCATCAGAGTATAATCTGATTTAGTTACAGTCTTTTATGGATTCAGATATTATTTTTTTGCTACGATTTTAATAAAGAGTTTAACGTCGTCCGAAATAGTTCCCTCACCAGACTTATCAAAGTGCTTTTCTGATGCATAATTGATACCCCAATCTGTTCGATCAATGATTAGCGTGCCATTCATCTCAACAGTTCCGTCCATTCCGTCCTTAAAATACATTTTGGCTGGAAAAGTAACTGCCTTCGTGATACCTTCAATGGTTAGGTTCCCTGTAACTTTTATATTTCCATCATTAACTCTTATACTTCCATCATTTGGAACTTTTGTATTTCCATCATTCCCTGTATCAACCTTCGTAATTGCGAATGTAGAAACAGAGAATTTTTTGACATCAAAAAATGAAGGTAATTGATTGAGTGAACGCTGATCAACAAAATTTTCAATTGTATTCATGTCGACTTCAACTGCACCGCCCACCAGATTACGGTTGTCTATCAACAATTCTCCTTTTAATATATCGACGTCCCCTATATGGGAACCATCACCAAGAAACTTAGAACCTTCCCATCCACCAAGTAGCATAGAACCTTTCCATATTACAACACTTTGTTTCGAATCTATGATATATTTTTTCTGACCCTCTTTATTATAAAAGTCCGTGATGGTCTTTCCGTCATAACGATAAGCTCCCGTCGCATCGCCAAACCAAATACTTCCATCGTTAGCTTCCAAAAGCCCGAAGAAAGCATTTCCTGACATAATTTCGGTTACAGTGGGCTTATTACTATACAAGGACTTTGCATCATAACGGGAAAGTGCCTGGACCGTCGGATTAGCAGGATTTACTGAACCAGTAGTCCAGATGTTTCCTTCTTTATCTTCGATTATAGCATAAGCACCTCTCTCGGATACCTTAGTAAAGCTACCGCCGCCTGTCCTGAGCGAAGTCGAAGGGTCATAGCGCCAGAGGCCACCTGGTCGACGGCCTCCTTTAAAGCCATTGAAACCGCTGAGCCAAATATTGCCTTTTCTATCTTCAATTATACCCGCAATGCTGAGAAAGGGTTCGCCTTGATAGGTTAAAGTGGTAAATTTCCCCCCCCTGTCCTGAGCGTTGCCGAAGGGTCATAAACGAAGGCGTCGCCCTTTGTGCCAACCCACAATTTCCCTGTTTTATCTTCAATTATTGTATAAATATCATTATTCAAATTCCCTTCTTTATAAAAAAGCGGGGCGTTCGGGTTTTTAAAATTTCGAAAAGATTTCCCATCGTAGCGACTTATTCCACCTCCAGTGCCGAACCAAATAATACCTGCTTTATCTTCAAAAACAGACATAACTCGATTATTGGCAAGACCCTCCGTGGTAGTGAAATGTTGAAAGGATTTCCCTCCTGCACTGAGCGAGGCCGAAGGGTAATAATAAACGCCTGAATCAGTAGAAGCGAACCAAAGATTTCCTTTGCGATCTTCCAGAGCATCCCAGAATCTATGCTGACCTATTTTACTTGTAAGATTAGTAAAAGATTTTCCATCGTATCGAAAAACATCACCAAATGATGAGTTGTTCGGGCCAGCAATCAAAATGGTGCCATTTCTGCCTTTTTTTATATTACGAACCATTATGTTAGGCCCTATGTCTTTAATTTCGGATTTGATGTTATCTTTTGGTAGCTCTGTTTGGTTTTGTCCACAGGAGGTGAGAAAAACAGAAATTACGAACAGTGAAAATAATTTTACGAGTTTTTTCATTATTGAGCAAGTTTACCTAAAAGAAGTAAGTAAGGTTGTTGATACCGAAAAACTATTGTCTTAGTCAAAGTCCAGCGAGCAAAAGGTTGGCACTTTTATCTTTTGTTAGAATACCAGCATTTTGTATGGCTCCATTCTAAAGGATTTTTAACTTCGTATTTCGTTGGTTAAAAGTACGATTTGGCGTTCAAAATGAAGTAAATCAAATGTAAAATAATGTAAAATGTTTCTCAAAACATCATGTATTTGTTGGCATCTGCTTCTGAAAAAATAGGTTACAAATAACCTTAGCGCAGTGCCAACAAATCATTCAGCCCTCCGAAAATATTTGTGAACTTGTTTAAATGTTGGTTGTTATCAAAAAATTATGGGGCATATGCCAAACAGAGTGGCAATGCAAGATTGAAATGAGATGATTTTTATTTTTTTAGTTCTAAAATATTCAAGACAATTTTTGCTGTTAATATCGGATAAATCAAATAACAAAGCACGAGCAATCTATTTGCCCATCCATTAATGCCAATTACACCTTTTGGCAATTCTGATAGCGGAGGTGAATCTGGTCCATAAACAACACCAGCGGATTTAAGAGACGAAAACAGCAAAAACATAGTGACACCCATCAATACCAAACTAATCCAAATTGAATGCGACGAAACCAATAATGTGGTGCTATAGTTTTGCCACTCGACATTTTTTAGCAAGTGGTAAGTAATTATCAATGAGCCTATTGGTAAAAAAGGAATACCTATGCCAAATGCTAAGCCGTGCAGTTTATGTTGCACATCAAACAAGCCTCCCATTATGGCTCCGACACCAGTTATGAAAACTAGTATTACGCCAAATTTTGCCCAGCCAGTTGTAACAACGCCCCATAGCATAAGGGCGGATGTGATGGAGCATAAGCCCCAACAAATGAAAAATACGGTTATCATCCATTTGTGTTTGCCGAGTGCGTACTCGCTAATCATTCGGAAATTTGGCTTAAATTCTGAGCTTACAAAATGTAAAATAAGCAAAAACAAAAGAGAAATTGTGCCGAGTAGAATTGTGCAATTGGCTAATATTGATATTGTTTTCATTGTTTTATTGTTGTAGTAGTTTTTCTAATTCGTTTAATGTCATTGTGAAGCCTTCTTTAAATCCCATTTGAATATTTTGCTCAAGGTCGGAGAGTGTTTTGTGTTTTATGGTGATTTTTACTGTAGTTGTGTCGGCTTGCTCGGTAAAATGCAAGCCCCAATCCGAGCTTGTTATTTCATAATTTATATTTTCATGTTCGTCGGTAAAAGCATCAAAAAATTTGAAATTTTCCATTGGGTTGATAAATGTAAAGTCTTGTATAGACCAATGCTCTTGGCCTTCAGGGCTTACCATTGCGTAAAATCTTCGACCTCCAACCACGAAATGCATAAATTTAGTTCTTGATTTCCAAGGTTTGGGTGCCCACCATTGATCCAATATTTCTTGTTTTGTAAAGGCATTCCAAACCAATGAAAGCGCAGAATTAAATTCTCTGTTTATGAATATTGTGTTGGTTGATTTGTCAATAGTGAAATCGAATAGTAAATTGTCGTTCATTATCTCTGTCTAAATTAAATGAAACTAATCGGTTGCAAATATATACGCAACTCTTCGGTTTCGCAAATTTTTGTACCATTTTTTTTTAGTTATTAAAAATGCTTATTTAATCCAAGGTAAAGAATTTCTAAAACTGGCAATTCTAATGGTGAAGCATTATAGTTACCATTAAATACCCTCTTTTGTCCATTATTTTTTCTAGTAAAATGCTGTGGTAATTTGCTTTTATAAGGTTTCCATACATTAACAGCCAACAAGTTTGACTACTCGCCTTCGCCTCTTTTAGATCGGCATCTAAAAATTACATTTACAATATAATTATTCTAATATTTATTTACACTTTTAATAGTATAAATAATTGATATTCAGAACCTTATGGTAAAAATTTCTATTACATTTATAAGAAAACAATCAAAATAATTGACATAAAAGTATCAATATCTAAAAATGGTTTAGTAGATTTGAGCGAAATATGAAAATCTTAAATAGAAATATCAAAATAAGCCCAAAATTCAAATTTTTTGAATTTTTAGGTGTGTTTTGCGCTTTGGTTTTCACAACATCCCTTTTTCTTGGCAATGGCTATAAGGCTGCAATTCATCAAACCAATTCGAATCCGTCCAATACCCAAAACAAACATTTTCAAGATTCAAGGTCAACTAGCAAGGCTAATATTTTATTCGCATTTGATTCGATTGAAGAATCCGAACCAACGGATGAAAGCTCAGAAGATGAAATTATCGAAAGTGGTTTTTCGCATTATTTTACAACAATCTTTCTTCATAATAATTTAAAAAGTTCGTTCGCTAACTTTAGCCAATCTCTTCAAAAACGAACCAAAATTCCCTTTTTCTTACTCCATCATTCTTTGAAGATTCCATTTGCATAATTCGGTTTATTTATCTTCTAATCGAAAAATCAATCCATTTCAAAGGTTTTTTTAAGGCAAAATTTTATTTGAAATTTCTTTTCAAATAATACGCCCATTTTTCTTATTTTTCTAAAAAATATTCATACAAAAAGCATGAATTTATCAACACAAATGCCTGATAATAAGCATTTTGCGATAAAAAATGGATTGCTTTATGAATATTTGAAAACATTCAAACAAATGCAAAATTCAATCATTTTAATAGCAATCTCCCTATTTTTTATGGCAGGTTGCAACCATGCTGAGCAAGCAAAACATGAAGAATCGGAGTATATAGTAAGTAGCCCAATGCAGGTTGATACTTCTATAAACAAAGAATATGTTTGCCAAATTAGAGCCAGCAATCATATCGAATTAAGATCCTTGGAAAGGGGTTATTTGACAAAAACATTTGTTGATGAGGGTCAGCATGTAAAGCAAGGGCAACTGATGTTTCAAATCATGCCGCTCATATATCAGGCAGAGGCCGAAAAGTCGAAAGCTGATGTAGAATATGCTGAAATTGAGTACCAAAACACCAAAATTCTTTCTGATAAAAATATAGTTTCGCCACAAGAACTGGCCTTGGCTAAAGCAAAACTCGATCGAGAAAAAGCTGACTTAAAATTATCAAATACTCATCTTGGGCTAACGAGTATTAAAGCTCCTTTTAGCGGCATTATGGATAAGTTTTATATGCGATTGGGCAGTTTGGTGGATGAGGGAGAGCTACTCACCACAATTTCTGACAACAGTAAACTTTGGGTTTATTTTAATGTTCCCGAAGCTGAATATCTGGACTATGCAGTTAGAATTAAAAAAGAAGGCCCTCAAAAAGTAAAGTTATTGATGGCTAATAATGAACTTTTTGATCATGATGGCCTATTTGAAACCATTGAGGCAGATTTTAATAATGAAACAGGAAACATCGCTTTCAGAGCAACATTTCCGAATCCAGAGGGTATTTTACGCCATGGTGAAACGGGTACTATTCTGATGCCTTCGCATGTAAAAAATGCCCTGCTGATTCCACAAGCAGCTACTTTTGAAGTTTTGGATAAAAAATTTGTATTTGTCGTAAATGAAAAAGGCATTATTCAAGCTAAACCAATTACAGTTGGCCTAGAAATGCCTCATATATTTCAAGTTACGAGTGGTTTGTCTCCAAATGATAAAATTTTAGTAGAAGGTTTACGCAAAGTTAAAAACGGAGACCATATCAAAACTAAATTCAGACCGTACAGGGAGGTAATTGAAGAGCTTAAAAACCTTCATGCAGAGTAAATTGGATGGTTATTGGTTAAATGGTTATTTGGTTGAATGGTTTTTGGTTAAATGGTTGAGTTTCATGGTTAAATAGCTAAATGGCTGAAGGGCTAATTGTTGAATGATTTTGGTTTTTTAGATTAAAAATAACAATTCAACAATTTTAACAAGAAAACAAATCAGCAATAAAACAATCCAACAATTTAACAATCCATCAATGAAACCACTCAATCTTTTCAAAAAAACAAAATACATAAAATATGTTTAGCAAATTCTTACAAAGACCAGTCTTGGCTATTGCCATGTCTCTGGCAATCGTCTTTTTGGGGATATTAGCGATTACCACCCGCCCTATCTCACAATTTCCTGAAATAGCCCCTCCAAGGGTAAATATATTCATTGAGTTTCCTGGTTCAAATGCCGATGTATTGGTAAAATCAACGCTTACTATTATGGAGCGAGCCATTAATGGTGTGCCCGGTATGCAATATATGATGTCAGATGCTACAAGTGCGGGCGAAGCAACCATACAAATTATTTTTGAACCAGGTATTGACCCAACCATTGCTGCCGCTCGTGTAAAAACACGTGTGGATCAAGTTTGGGCAAATTTACCAATTTTGGTACAGCGAGAAGGGGTAATTATTACGCCCGTACAGCCAAGTATGCTCATGTATGTCAACTTTTTTAGTACTGATAAAGAATTTGACCAAAAGTTTTTGTTTAATTATGCGGACAATTTAGTTGTTCCCGAAATTCAGCGAATTAGCGGCGTTGGCCGTTCTGAGATAGTTGGTAGTAGAGCATTTTCAATTCGAGTTTGGTTGAATCCTGATAGAATGAGGGCCTACAATATATCAGCAGAAGAAGTACTTAAATCTATTGATGAGCAAAGTGTGCTAGGGCGGCCAGGCCGTGTGGGTTTAAGTTCAGGTAAAGTAGCTCAATCGCTCGAGTATGTATTTACCTACCAAGGCTGGTTTAATAAGCCTGAGCAGTATCAAGAAATCATAGTTAGGGCAAATTCGGAAGGTGAAATAATAAAATTGAAAGACATTGCCAAGGTAGAAGTCGGTAGTGAATTTGTGGATATCTATACCAATAAAGATGGCTATCCGTCTGCTTCATTGGTTTTAAAACAAAACCCTGGAAGTAACTCAAATAAAATTATTACCGAAGTAAAAGCAAAACTAGAAGAACTGAAAAAGAATTTTCCACCTGGGGTGGATTATGAAATCAATTATGATGTATCAAGCTTTGTAAATGCATCCATCGACCAAGTTTTACATACTTTAATTGAGGCTTTTATATTGGTTTCGATTGTAGTATTTCTTTTTTTGGGTGATTGGCGTTCCACCCTTATACCCATATTGGCAGTACCAGTTTCGCTTATAGGTGCATTTGTATTCATGCAATTATTTGGGATTGGTATCAACCTCATTACGCTTTTTGCCTTAGTATTGGCAATTGGTATTGTGGTAGATAATGCCATTGTGGTAGTTGAGGCTGTTCACGTAAATATGGAGGTGGGTCATTTAAATCCTTACCAAGCGGTGAAAAAAGTATTGGCAGATATCAGTGGTGCCATTATTGCCATTACCTTAATTATGACTGCTGTATTTGTGCCAGTGGCATTTATGACCGGCCCAGTAGGTGTATTGTACAGGCAATTCTCCATCACAATGGCTTCTTCTATTGTACTTTCAGGTGTGGTGGCACTTACACTTACACCTGTATTATGTGCAATGATTTTAAAAAATACCCATGGACAACGAAAAAAGTCGCCTATTAATCGGTTTATCGATTGGTTTAATAAAAATTTTGAATGGCTTTTGGGCAAATACACCAATTTGCTTACAGTAATTGTCAATCGAAGAGTGGTAACTTTTGGAGTATTAATAATTTTCGCATTTGGTATTGTTGGAATGAACACAATTCTACCGGGAGGTTTCATTCCTGGCGAAGACCAAGGTCAAATTTATGCCATTATCCAAACTCCACCTGGTACTACACTTGAACGTACCAATATCATTTCGCTTGAATTACAAAAAATAGCAAAAGCAACCGAAGGTGTGAAATCTGTAACAGCCATGGCTGGATATGAAATTTTGACTGAAGGCCGTGGTTCTAATTCGGGTACTTGTTTAATCAACCTCAAAGATTGGTCAGAAAGAAAGCAATCGGTGAAAGAAATTATGGAGGAATTGGAAGAAAAAACCAATAATATCGGGGCTGTAATAGAGTATTTTGAGCCACCCGCTGTTCCAGGTTATGGTGCTTCATCCGGTTTTGCTGTTCGTTTATTGGATAAAGGTACTGAGGTAGACTATCAAAGATTTGATGAAGTAAATAAAGATTTTCTGGCAGCTTTGAAAAAACGAAAAGAATTGACTGGTTTATTTTCTTTTTATTCTGCTAATTATCCACAATATGAATTGGTAGTAAATAACGTGCTGGCAATGCAAAAAGGGGTTACCGTGGGTAAAGCAATGGAAAACCTTAACATTATGATTGGTAGTACTTATGAACAAGGTTTTATACGCTTCAATAACTATTACAAAGTGTATACCCAAGCCGACCCTGCCTTTAGGAAAGACCCAGCAGATATTTTGAAAATGTATGTAAAAAATGAAGCAGGTGAAATGGTACCCTATTCCTCTTTTATGACCATCAAAAAAACACAAGGGCCTAACGAAATTGCCAGATATAATTTATACACTTCGGCTCTAATAAATGGTATTCCAGCTCCTGGCTATACTTCTGGTGATGCAATTAATACAATTAAAGAAGTTGCGAAAGCAACCCTACCAAAAGGCTACGACATCGCTTGGGAAGGGCTTTCATATGATGAGGCTCGTCGTGGAAATGAAGCAATTATCATTTTTTGCGTCGTTTTGTTTTTCGTTTATTTGGTTTTAGCGGCACAATACGAAAGCTTTTTAATGCCTTTCGCTGTTATCCTGTCGTTGCCACCCGGTATATTTGGTTCATTTCTATTACTAAAATTTATGGGCTTGAGTAATGATGTATTTGCCCAAATGGGTTTGATTATGCTTACTGGTCTTTTAGGTAAAAATGCCGTTTTAATTGTGGAGTTTGCCGTACAAAAACGTAACGAAGGCATGACGATTCTTGAAGCGGCCATAGAAGGAGCAAAAGCACGTTTCAGGCCAATTCTTATGACTTCTTTTGCATTCATTGCTGGTTTGATACCTCTGGTTAGAGCTAGTGGTGCAGGAGCAGTAGGTAATAAAACCATTGGCTCATCCGCTATGGGGGGTATGTTATTTGGTACAATTTTCGGGGTAATAATTATTCCTGGTCTGTATTATATTTTTGCCAAGATGATTGATGGAAAAAACTTAATCAAAGATGAAGCCCAAATACCGTTGAGTGAAGATTATGTAGAAGGACAAAAGGAAAGTATCGGAAAAAATAAACTAAGAAAGTTAATTTCAAAAATATTGAAACAAAATGAAAAATAAAATTAAGTTAAGACTTGGTCTTTTTATGGTGCTAATTATTGGTTTGAGTAGCTGCAAGGTCGAAAACTTACCTACCAAAACAGCAACTAATTCATTGCCAGACAAATACCAACTCAATGGAGATACTACAAAGGCTGAAAATATTATTTGGAGGAATTATTTTAATGATAATAATCTTGCCGAATTAATTGATGAAGCCCTTAAAAACAACCAAGAGTTGAACTTGATGCTTCATGAAATCGAAATTAGCCGAAACGAAATCATGGCAAGAAAAGGAGAGTATAGGCCGTTTGGTTTTTTAACAGCAGGCTTAGGTGCTGAAAGATCTGGGCATTATACATGGAATGGTGTTTCGGAAGAAGACTCAAAAACCAGAACGGATAAGCTACCACATTATATTGGTGAGCAAACCCTCATGGGTACATTTTCTTGGGAAATTGATGCTTGGAAAAAACTTCATAATGCCAAAGACGCTGCCGCAAAACGATATTTGTCGGGAATAGAAGGTAGAAATTTTGTGGTTACCAACCTCATTGCCGAGATAGCCAACTCCTATTATGAATTGGTTGTGCTGGATAATGAATTGGAAATAGTGCAGCAAAAT
Source organism: Bacteroidota bacterium (assembly GCA_040385875.1). Taxonomy (GTDB): domain Bacteria; phylum Bacteroidota; class Bacteroidia; order Cytophagales; family Spirosomataceae; genus JANMZR01. The sequence goes on along the minus strand of JAZKGO010000017.1, from coordinate 909 downwards.
ATCGGTCTTCAGAAAGATGCCCTTGAAATGGTGAAAGTGCAAAAAGATGCTGCAAGGGTGAATCAGTTGGCAGTGAATCGGTTTATGGCACAGTTGATGAATACTGAAAATCTGAAATATGAGATTCAGCAGCAAATGGTTGAAACGGAAAACCGAATCAATTTTTTGGTGGCAAGATACCCACAGCCTATCAAGCGAAATTCTACCAATCTCAATAGTATTCAATTTTTGAAAATTTCTGCTGGAATTCCTTCGCAATTATTGAGCAATCGACCCGATATACGTCAAGCGGAACAAGAATTAGAGGCCGCCAAATTAGATATTGCTGTGACAAGAGCCAAATTTTATCCCAACATTACCCTTCGTGCGGGTATTGGTTTTCAGGCATTTAACCCCATATATTTGCTCAGTCCAAAATCTATAGCCTTTAATCTTTTGGGCGATTTGGTTGCACCTGTAATCAACAAAAATGCGATAAAGGCTGATTATTACAATGCGAATGAAAAACAAATTCAGGCCGTTTATAAATATGAGCAGGCGGTTTTAAATGCCCATTTGGAGGTAATGAACCAATTGTCAGGCAATAAAAATTATTCAGAAAGTTATGTAACTAAAGCGAATCAGGTAGATATTTTGAGTAGTTCAATCGAAATATCCAATAGCCTTTTCAAGTCAGCACGAGCCGATTATACTGAGGTTTTACTCACGCAAAGAGAGGCGCTCGAAGCAAAAATGGATTTGATGGAAATTAAGAAAAAACAATTAAATGCCGAAGTAAATATTTACAAAGCTTTGGGCGGCGGCTGGAGGTAGATTTTATAAATAAATATTTTGTTTTAATAAACTAAACTTCATTTGAATGTGATTGAAATGAGCTGTGATTTTGATTTTGTAGCGTCGGCAGGGTTC
>JAZKGO010000016.1:0-4931 GCA_040385875.1 Bacteroidota bacterium | reverse complement strand
ATAGTAGTTGATTCTACAAAATCTTATACACTTCAATTAAATCTATTTTTTCTTTAAGTTCTTTGATATTGATGCTGGATTTTATGGCTGAATCCTTTTTCTTTTTCTTATCAGCCAATTTTTTCATTAAATCCTGATACACTTGATCGGAGGACTTATCCCCAACATTTTCAATAATTGAGTTGGCTTTTGCAATGTTGATAGAACTACGTAGTTGCTCATAATATTTATTTTCAACGTCAAAATATTGGTCGTAAATGGAAATGTATTTAGTAGAAAGGTCTTGGAGGTAGTCCAAATTGTTATTGATATTTCTCAGATCTTGCTCATTATTAAGTAGTTCCAATAAATTCACCTTATTATCTTTTTTGTATTTAGCCTCTGTTTTTGCTAAACTATTTTTTACTATTTCATTGCTAAACTCTTTGGTGAGATAATTATAATAATCATCAATCAACTCATCTGATTTTTGCTCTCTAGTAGGTATTCCAGCTTTTTGAATATCTTTTCTTATTTTTTCTAACAAATCCAATTGTAGCACTTCTAGGTTACTGATGGTTTGGGTACTGGAGTTTTGATTGAGAAGGTTGGCCTTATCCAATGAGGCGTAATATCCCAAATATCTTTTGAGGTCTTTTTCAAATTCCTGAACTTTCTCCAACGGTACTTTTTTATCTTGAAAACCTGCAGAATAGGCCACGTTGATAGCCGAAGAAGAAAGTGAGACCGCTTGAGACGCATATGGAATTAGACCCACAATAGGACTGATTGATAGTGCTTTGAGTGTGTTAACAAATTTTTCATTTTTCCTTTTCTTTTTAAAAATTGCTTTTGACTCGGCGATTTTCAAAATTACTTGATCAAATGAAAAACCTAATGGATTTTTTTCCACACTACTCAATTCTTTGATATACCCTTGAAAATCCTGATTGATTACTTGACTTTTTAAATCAATTATATCGTCACTTAATATTTTATAAATTTCGGAACCCTTCACGATATTCGATTTAATCAACTCCCATTTGGCCTGATCAGTCAAGTTTTGGTTCTTTGAAATAACGCCAATTGATTGGCCTTGCAATTCCAATCTACTTTTTAAATTTTCATTCTGGCTTTTAAGTTCGTTTATATTTTGATTCATGTCGAACAAGAGCGAATCAGAAAATACCTGACTTTTGGATGGCAAAACACTATTCGTAAATAAGAAAAGAATAAGTAAAAATTTCATTTTTGGGTTTACTTTTTGATTAGGGAAATTCATGGGAAAGTGCTAATTATTTATTTTTTCTAGAACGAAGTTTTATTCTAATTATTGGCAATTACTAAAAAAAATGTTCATTCCTTAATAATAATGGCCGCCTGGGTATATTAGAGAAGTATTTTTCTTTTTAAATTATATTAAAATAGTGCAATATTATTAAAATTTATGAAGCATAAATTTTCGTTTTTTGAATTAACCATAAATTCTCTGTATTTTTGCAGAAAAATAATACTATCGCATTATCATAAGCCAAAATTATCATAACATAAATGGATATCTTTCAGAAAGTAACCGCTAATATGGGCCCAATTGGGTCTGCCGCAATCCAGTTCAAATCACATCATTACTTCTCCTTTCCAATGCTTACGGGTCCGATTGGTCCAAATATGATTTTTAATGGAAAGAAGGTGCTTAATTGGTCTTTGAACAATTATTTGGGTTTGGCGAGTCATCCTGAGGTATTGAAAGTGGATACGGAGGCGACTGCAGAATATGGCCTTGCTTATCCGATGGGAGCAAGAATGATGTCTGGTAATTCATTATTGCATGAGCAATTTGAACAACAACTAGCTGAATTTGTACAAAAAGAAGACGCTTTCCTTTTGAATTATGGTTATCAAGGTATCATGTCGGTGATTGAATGTATGGTGGATCATCGTGATGTAATTGTTTATGATGCCGAATCACATGCTTGCATCATTGACGGCATAAGATTGCACAAAGCAAAAATGGGCACTTATTATAAATACAACCACAATGACATGGATAGCTTACGCAAAAATTTGGTGCGTGCTACCAAACAAGCAGAGGAAAAAGGTGGAGGAGTTTTGGTAATTACTGAAGGAGTGTTCGGGATGTCTGGCCAAGTAGGTTTATTGGATGAAGTGGTAGCGCTGAAAAAGGATTTTAATTTTAGACTTTTAGTGGATGATGCGCATGGTTTTGGAACAATGGGAGCCAATGGTCGTGGGGCAGGTGAAGCCATGAATTGCCAAGACGGAATCGACCTTTATTTTTCAACTTTTGCCAAATCAATGGCTGCTATTGGTGCTTTTATTGCAGCACCAAAAGACATTGTCATGTATTTGAAATACAATATGCGCTCACAAACGTATGCAAAAGCATTGCCAATGCCCTATGTAATTGGAGGGATGAAACGTTTGGATTTGATAAAAACACAACCTTCTCTACGTGAAAATCTTTGGAAAATTGCCAATGCTTTACAAGAAGGATTTAGAGCCAGAGGATTTGATATTGGAGGTACAACTTCTCCAGTTACGCCCGTTTTTTTACATGGTGAATACGACCTTACTGTGGTAACCAACCTTACTCGTGACATGCGTGAGAATATGGGGATTTTCTGTTCCATTGTGGTTTATCCAGTTGTACCAAAAGGTACCCTTATGTTGAGGATAATTCCTACCGCTTCTCATACCCTTGAAGAGGTGAATTATACACTAGATTGCTTCGATAAAGTGCAAATGAAGCTCAAAAATGGAGATTATTTTATAAACCAATAAAAAAGCAAAAATATTTTTGCAAATTTTATCAAATGGTTTTGGGAAAGTAGAAAAAACAGCTAAATTCGTACATGTTATTTAATATTTAACTGATTTCCACATATTTTCAACTAAAAAATCTCTAATCTCATGAACAAATTTGCTGAAGTGAAAGACCTTGTAATGTCTCTAGAAGGGGACTTTGAAAAATTCTATGACAAGGGAAATCAAGCTGCTGGAACACGTGTAAGAAAAGGTATGCAGGACCTAAAAACATTAGCCCAAAACATTCGTTCTGAAGTTCAGAATATGAAAAACGAAGGTTAGTTTCCTTAAATAGGAAAGAAATTTAAAGAACCTTACTTTCAAAGAGTTAGGTTTTTTTTATTTTAAAATTTCCCCAAAAAGCTTCATTTAAAACTTTTCAACATTCAAAATCACTGCAAGCCCATTGGTAGTTCGCTTTCCGGTGGATAGGTCAAAAATTTCACAAGATATATCCGCAATATGCTTTTCAGCATTAATGGCAATCACCTTAAATACCGCTTCATAGGCTGTTTCCACAAACATAGGTCTCAAATATTCTGAACTTTGCTTCAAATAAACACTCCCAAAGCCTGGAAACATCGTACCCATTACTTTCGAAAACACACTAGAGGCCAAAGCACCATGAATAATTGGTCTTTTGAATTGAGTAGTGGCAGCAAAATCGGCATCCAAATGCAAAGGATTATTGTCTCCAGATACTTTTGCAAATAATATTACGTCGTCTTGTGAAAAAGAAAATTGGTGCTTAAATATGGTGCCTAATTCAATCATAGTTTTTTTAGTTTGGGGGTTTGGGAGTTTGTAAGTTCTTTAGTTTAGGAGTTTGTAAGTTAGTTTGTTAGTTTTTCAATTTGTTAGTTTTTTTGTTCAATTACCATTTATTAACTTCTTCAAACTTGCAAACTTCTTTGAACTAACAAACTTTCAAGAAGAATGATCACTAATAATCGTCCATTTTTTGCCTATCTTCTTGAAAATGAGGCTATAATGGCCTTGTAAGTCGCCTTTTTCTTTTCTAGCCAAATGCCATTTGCCAATTACAAAATAGATTTTCTTGCTTAATTTTTCTACTTTTTTAATATCAAATTCTAAATTTCCCATTGTTGCCAAATCTGGATAATTCCTTTTGTAATTGGCTAAAGTTTTTTCAAAACCATAAGTAAGGCCTGATTTTCCAATAAATACCAGAGAGTCATCATGCCAATAACCTTGCATAAATTGCTCAAGATTACCTTCATTCCAATATTTGGTTTGAGAATCCAAAATCATTTGTATCTCTTTTTGATCTTTATTTTGGGCGGTGAGTGACAAGGATAGACACCAAAATAAGCAAAATAACAATTTCTTCATTCGATTTGGGTAAATTTGCATTTAAGTTTATAAAATTAATAAATATTGAATGATAAATAAATTTAAAGAAATACTTACAAAGTACAAGGCCTATTATTTGGTGGATATGAGCCTTTATTTGTTTTTAATTGTTTTTTTATTTCTACTTTTTATATTTTTTGGATAAAACAGTGATTGATAATTCTGAGGTTTGGTTTATTGTTAATTTTTTTTCAGGGACTTTGAGTTTTGAGAAAAAAGAGGCAATTGTTTATGAAATTGGGAAAAGATCAAATTATAAAATATTTAAGACGGAATATCCCTTACATGCTGCAGAGATTGCCCAGAAGGCTATTGATTTAAATATTCATATTGTAGTAGCGGTGGGTGGCGATGGCACAATCAATGAAGTTGGTACCATTTTACGAGGTACTGAGGTGAAAATGGGCATCATCCCAATTGGCTCGGGAAACGGGCTAGCGAGGCATTTAAAAATTCCTTTGAATCCCATTAAGGCTGTCGCTAAAGTGTATGAGGGTAATGAGTTTGAAATGGACACCTGTTCTATCAATGAATTTCCTTATTTATGTACTGCTGGGGTTGGCTTCGATGCTCAGGTAGCTTATGACTTTAGTCACAAAAAGTCTAGAGGTTTTTTGACCTATATTATTACTTCCATACAAACTTATTTTTCATTCAAATGCCTTGATTGTCAATTAGTTGAGAATAAAAAAAATTTAAATTTAAATGCCTTTGCCATCACTTTTGCCAATGCTTCGCAATATGGGAACGAT
>JAZKGO010000015.1:0-3302 GCA_040385875.1 Bacteroidota bacterium | reverse complement strand
GACGATAGGAGAAATCCAATAACCCTTTATTATTCTATATAAGTTACCAGATTTCTCATGCCTCGAAAAGACAATAAATTTGCCAAAAAACCCCAACTACTCCACTTTAATATCCCGAGTGTTATCTTTAAAAAACAGTACAAAAAGTACCAATACTACCGCAGCGATTCCAGCAGGTACCATCCAAATGGCACCCCAATCTTTTACACCCTCTAATGTGTATTTTTCTGTAACAATCCCGGCCAAAACTGAGCCTATGTACATACCAATACCATAAGTGGCCAGCGAAATGAGGCCTTGGGCTTGGCTTTTTATTTTCTCTCCAGCTTTGGCATCGGTGTAAATTTGGCCTGTTACAAAGAAGAAGTCGAAACAAAGGCCGTGTAATAATATGGCTGTGTAAAGCATCCAAAGGCCTGAGCCTCCGTTGCCATTTGAGAATAGGTAAAACCTTACTATCCAGCCGATTAATCCCACAATCAATATCCATTTTACCCCAAACCTTCGCAAAGCAAAAGGGATGGCCAGCATAAATAAAAACTCTGAAAGTAGGCCTAAGCTCATTTTATTTTCCACATTGGTCATGCCCGAATCTGTAAGGCTTGGGTTGGCCATGGCATAATAAAACGACAGCGGAATACAGATTAAAATAGATGAAATAAAGAAGATTAAAAACGATCGATCCTTGAACATTACGAAAGCATCTGCTCCAATTATTTTGGCAAAAGTGGGCTTGTCAGTTGCTTTTGGGGGAGTATTAGGTAAGGTGAAAGCGTAAGCACCTAAAACTAGAGAACCCAACATTGAGATATAAAAAATGGTAGATTGATCGCCAACACCTAAGAAACCCACAAAATTGGTCACCACAAACCAAGCGATGGTACCCAGAACTCTCACCATTGGGAATTCCTTGGCAGGGTCAGCCATGTGGGTCATGGATATGGATGTGCCTAATGCAATTGTGGGAGCAAATGTGAGGCAATAAGCCAATATCCACCAGAAAAAATGATCAGCGGATTTTTCCTGAATGAGGAAAAATAATATAACGGCTCCTAAAATATTCAAAACACCTAACACTTTTTGTGCGGCAAAATATCGGTCGGCAATCATTCCAATAAAAAATGGCGCAATGATCATGGCTATTGAAAACGCCGAATAAGCATTGCCCACCTGTGTACCTGATGCGCCTAAGCTCGTGAATAGGTATTTGCTCATTTGGCCATACCACGCCCCCCAAATGAAAAACTGGAGAAACATCATTAACGAAAGCTGAATTCGGAGATTTAATTTCATGTGTATATAATTTGTTTTTGAAAGTCACATGGAATCGCCAATTTACAAATAGTGTGATTTGTTCACAGAACCCTGTGGTTTTACACTTTTATATGTGGCGATTTCATGAAAAATAAGGATTAGAATATTTAATTTAAATTTGTTTCTAAAAATACCACCAAATTTCAATTTCTCAAACTATTATAATACTATTGAATTAAATTTGCGGGGTAGTTCATCGTATTCAATAAAACCATGGAAGAGTATAAATCAGAAATATTTAAAACCTTTGGAGTAATAGTCGTGGCTTTTTTGGGCAGATTATTAGTGAATAAATTAACAATTAAGGCCCGAGATACGTTTCATTTGCAGAAAGGTAGAGCGACGATTCTTCGTAAAACTATTACAGGGTTAATATCGTCAGCCGCAATAATTCTTATTGTTTTGATTTGGGGAGTTGATAAAAAAGAATTAGCACTATTTTTCACCTCATTTATGGCTATTTTGGGCATTGCCCTTTTTGCTCAATGGTCGTTGCTTTCGAATGTTACGGCGAGCATTATTTTGTTTATCAATCACCCTGCCAAAATTGGGGATAAAATAGTGGTTTTGGATAAAGAATTTCCACTTACTGGCAAAATTAGAGATATTGGGGCCTTTTTTTTAATTTTAAAAACTGATGAAGGAGAGATAGTTACCATCCCTAATTCGTTGATTTTGAGTAAAATGATACAAATAATTTCTGCAGAAGAGTAATTATACATAAAAAACCTCACCCAACCCTCTCCTGTTGAGAGGGCTTTTAAGTTTGTCTTCTCAAATGGAGAGAGACAATTATGGCGGTTCGTTTCGGAATAAGGTTTATCTTTGAAAACTAAAGAGACCTAGATGATAATAAACTTAGTTTAACTTAAAATACCTATAACAATGAAAGTCAAATTACTTATTACCTGTTTGTTTATTGCTTTTTCGACAATATCATTTTCACAAAAAATGAGAGGTCTTGATAAGAGTCCGATGGATATGGCTTATTATCCTGACGACTTTTCACATGATAGAAAATTTGCCCCAGAAAAGGTTGGTAATGAGGCATTTGTGAGAGTTGTTTATAGCCGACCATTTAAAAACGACCGCAAATTATTTGGAGATAAAATCCCATTTGGGAAGGTTTGGAGAGTCGGTGCCAATGAAGCCACTGAGATAAAATTTTATAAAAATGTGGTTATAAATGGTCAAAAAATAAAGGCGGGAACCTATTCATTATTTGTGATTCCAACGGCGGAGGAATGGACTTTTATTCTGAATACCGACCTTGATGTTTGGGGAGCCTATAGCCATAATCCAGCCAAGGATATACTGAAAGTAACCGTGAAAACCAGCAAAACAGAAAGTACAATTGAAAACCTGAGTATTCAATTTTCGAAATCTAGCGAAAAATCAACCACTATGAAAGTGGCTTGGGATGATACAATGGCCGATTTGGAGATAAACTATTGATTTCTTATACTTTTCACAAAACGTAAAATATCTTCCCTCAGATTTTTAGATTGAGCGATTAGATTTACAAAAGCGCTTCCTATAATGGCTCCCCGAGCAAATTGGCAAGCTTTTAGAAAGGTCTCATTATTGGAAATGCCGAAACCTATTAATTTAGAATTATTTAAATTCATTTGACTAATTCGGTCAAAATAAGACTCCTGCAAACTACTAATGGCTGACTTTGCACCAGTGGTACTGGCCGAAGAAACCATATAAATGAAGCCTGAACTAATGCTATCAATCTGCCGAATGCGAGCTTCTGTAGTTTGTGGGGTAATTAAGAAGGTATTTAAAATACCATATTGGTCAAAAAGACTCTTGTACTCTTGTTGATAAACTTCAATTGGTAAATCTGGGATAATCAGCCCATCAATGCCCACTTCTTGGCATCGACTGAGGAATTTTTCCACCCCAAATTGTAAAATAGTATTAAAATAACCCATTAAAAGAATCGGAAGGGTGATGCCGTTTTTTCGAATATTCTGCAATTG
>JAZKGO010000014.1:4698-13930 GCA_040385875.1 Bacteroidota bacterium | reverse complement strand
CTTAACTGCCTGAGAATAAGGGCCTATTGCTGCTGGAGCCTTTTCTGTAAATATGATTTCTTTTTCCATTTTTTATTCTTTTTCTATTGTTAATTATTCAAAACTGAAAGCTTCACTTCACTTTATTTTAAATTTTTGAGCGATCTAAAGCTTTTTCTAATGAGCGCACAAAATTAATTTGATTGGATTGGTTACTTTCAAAAATGAAGTCTCTTAAACTTTTACTTTTCAACTGCTCAAAGTCGCCAATAATGATTAATTGCATTCGATAATTTGAGAATTTTTGAAGAATTTCTCCAGCTAAGCCAGTTTTCAATTCAAAAAAGTCTTCGGTTATATTTTTCGAGTAAATAATGATGATTTCAAAACCCTGATAATACAAATCAACCAACAATTGAAGTCCAGTTTCTGAATTGGCAATCAAAACGGAATCTGAAACCAACTCTGCCGCTTTTATTTCTCCAAATTCGTGAATTTTTATTTCCATATTGACTGTTGATATTAACGAGAACTATGCCAGATATAAAAATATTTAGCACTCACCATTGAAATATTACCTTATTTGTCCATTGCCAATACCAATCCATTTTTCTGTTACTAATTTTTCTAATGCAAAAGGACCTCTTGCATGTAATTTTTGGGTAGAAATGCCAATTTCAGCACCCAAACCAAATTCTCCACCATCTGTAAATCTGGTGCTTGCATTGGAATAAACAGCAGCAGCATCCACCTCGTTAATAAATTTTTCACAAATCTCGCTGTTTTCAGAAACGATTGCCTCTGAATGTCGGGAGGAATATTTTGAAATATGCTCCAAAGCCTCTTCAAAGTCATTAACCGTTTTTATAGAACATTTGAAGTCTAAAAATTCTCTGCCAAAATCTTCCTCCTCAGCCAATTGCAAAAATGGATATTTTAAGGCTGCTAAAATTGGATAAGAAGATTCGTCTGCAAAAATTTCTACTTTAAAATCTATGAATTTTTCTACGATTTTTGGTAAAAAATTAGCCGTGATGTTTTTATCTAAAACAATGGTGTCCAATGAGTTACATACTGATACCCTGGTGGTTTTTGCGTTAATTACAATAGCAGCGGCTTTATCCAAATCAGCCTGCTCATGCACATAAGTATGGCATACACCCGCACCCGTTTCGATGGTAGGTACCAATGAATTTTTACGAACAAAATTGATTAGAGATTCCGAACCACGAGGGATAATAATATCAATAAATCGTGTCGCTTCCAGCATTTCTTTTACAAATTCTCGACCAGCAGGTAATAAACAAACAGCATTTCTATCAATATTAGCCACCTCAAGCGATTGATGGATCAGTGAAACTAAAGCTTGGTTGGAGAAATGGGCATCGCTGCCACCTTTCAAAACCACACAATTCCCAGATTTGATACAGAGAGCCGTTACGTCAATGGTTACATTAGGTCTTGCCTCAAATATAACTCCCACAACACCCAGCGCCACTGATTTTTTTTGGAGTTTTAGCCCATTGGGAAGTATTTTTTCTGATAAAATTTGATTCGTTGGATCTTCCAGATTGTTCACTTGTAATAAACTTTCGGCCAAATCTTTTATTCGATTTTCATTAAGAACCAACCGATCCATTTTTGGGTTACCCACCTCCATCAAATCGATGTCTTTTTGATTTTCGGTCAAAATGAATTCAATATTCTTCAATAGCCTATCTGCTAAATCACTTAAAAACAATGACTTATCTGCGGGCGTAGCTATGCGTAGTTTGGATGAAGCCGCATGCGTTTTTTGAAGTGCAGGTATTATTGAAGTGATATTTTCAGTCTCTAAAAGCATTTTTTAATTTTATTTAGCTTTAAAATAATTTGGTTATCGTACCACTATCGGAGGCAAGAGGGCTTTTATGCCACCACAATGTCATCGGCATGGGCGATTTCAAAATTCTGTGTATTTAGGTTTTCAACAATAGTTTTTGAACTAAAGTTTGCTCTGGCCACTGCTATTTGCTCTCCTTTTTCATTTTGAATTTGTATAATTTCATTTGCTTCAAATGCTCCTTCCACTTTTTTTACCCCCACTGCTAATAAGCTTTTTCGTTTCAAAAGTGCTTTTTCAGCTCCTGAATCAACTTTTACGATGCCCGAAATTAGGCTTCCACTTCCTAACCACTTTTTTCTGGCTGATAAATTAGCTGCTTTAGGTATAAAAACAGTACCAGCTTTTCCCTCCATGGCATTTAAAATGCCGTCTTCTTTATCAATTCCAAAAATCACTACCTTGATACCCATTGTGCTAGCCAGTCGGGCGAAAGTGAGCTTCGATACCATACCACCTAAGCCAACAGCTGTTTTTTCTTTATTGGCTAAATCAAAAATAGATGCATTGATTTCGTCGACATTGGGAATAATGTTGCCTTCCTTATCCAATAGACCACCCACGGAGGTGCTAAAAAGTAAATGGGATGCTCCGAAACCAGTGGCAATCAAAGTAGCTAGTTCGTCATTATCCGAAAATTTGAGTTCCAGATTACTCACCACATCATTTTCGTTGGCAATTGGAATAATTCCGTTTTTCCATAATTCCTGATAAGTTTCTTTTAATTGTAAAAACTGATTTCTATTCGCAAAATGGTGTCTTTCGCATAAACTTTGGGCAATTGAAATACCATATTTGCTGAAATATTTTCCATAAACACCCACTAAAAGTGGGTTGCCAATAGCTGCAGCGGCTTTTCGTTCTATTAGACTTCCTTTAAAGTTTTTCAAGAATTCTTTACCAGCACCCACCGCACCTGACGAAACCAATACAATTGAATAGTAGGGCTGAAGTGCTGCCACTTGGCGTGCTATTTCTGAAATTATTTTTTCATTTATCCCCCCAGATTGGGTGGTAATAGAGGCGGTGCCAAATTTGATAACAATAACTGATTTCGATGCCATACCACAAAGGTAAAAAAATTACTTTGGCTTAGCCTCATTTCAAATTAGCCTGTTTCAAATATTTCAGTTTCTAAGGTGGCTATTCTGAGCAGTTTTATGTAATCGGCTTTGGGGATTTCTATGGCTCCAAATCTTTTTACATTATCATTAATGAACTGTGTATCAAGTAGTTGATAATCATTTTTTTTCAAATAATTAATCAAATAATGAAATGCGACTTTTGAGGCGTTAGGTACTTTATGAAACATCGATTCTCCAAAAAAAGCTTTGCCAAGAGAAACCCCATACAAGCCACCCACTAGTACATTTTGCTGATATGCCTCAATTGATATCGCATAACCCATCTCATGTAAATTATGATAGGCATTGATAATTTCATCAGAAATCCAGGTGTCAGCATCTCCTAATCGAGGCTCGGAGCAGGCTTTTATTACTGCCAAAAAATCAAAGTTCATTCGAATTTCAAATGTTTTTTGGTTAAGTAGTGGCCGTAATGATTTACTAGGCTTATAGGATTGAATGGGGATAATCGCTCGAGGGTCAGGTGAATACCAATACAAAGATCCATCCGAATCAGCCATCGGAAAAATGCCATTGTAGTATCCATTTAGTAAATCCTCTGCCTCAAGCATATTTTTGAAAAAATTATTATTGCCTTAATTTAGAAGAAAATATCGAATTTAATTTGAGATTTGGAAAAAATATTTTTTTGTAGATGAATTATTACTGGACTGGTAAAATGCTTTAAGTAATCTTTTGAAATCTTTTCAAACTTATTTTGATTGGATTTTGAAAATAAAATCTAAATTGGTATTTCAAATTTTGCTCGAAAATGAATCAATCCCATTTTATTAAAATACTCAATCCAATCCAAATAAAGGCATTAGATGCTTATACAATTGAAAATGAGTCAATTAGCTCGATTGATTTGATGGAGAATGCAGCCAATTCATTTTGCAAATATCTGATTGAGACCCATTTATTGAATGAAATATCGACTAAAATTATTTGTGGCAGCGGCAATAATGGTGGGGATGGATTAGCCATTGCTAGAATCCTAATGCAAAAAGGCTTTCAAGTCGAGGTTTTTGTAAATGTCTCTAAGTCAGGTCAAAGTGATGATTTTAGAATTAACTTGAACCGATTAGCAAAAATAGTGGAGGTGAAATTCATAGAAAATGAGTCTGATATCCCTTTGTTTTACAACGACGAGCTTATTATCGATGCGATATTTGGAATGGGGCTTAATCGACCTGTTGACGGAATTGCTAAAATTGTAATTCAAAAAATGAATGAAAGTTTGGCTACCATCATTGCTGTTGATATCGCCTCGGGATTGTATTCGGACACCTCCAATTTGCTGGGAGATATGATCGTGAAACCAAAATATACCATCAGTTTTGAGTTACCTAAGCTTGCGTTTTTTCAACCCCAAAATATTGATTTTGTGGGTGATTGGCATATCGTTCCAATTGGTTTGAATCAAAATTTTATTGATCTAGCAAAAACCAATTATTTTTATACTGATCAAGTGGGACAATTAATGAAAGAAAGGCCCAAGTTTTCAAATAAAGGTACATTTGGTCATGGACTATTAATTGCTGGCAGCTACGGAATGATAGGTGCAGCCCTATTAGCTGCAAAAGCTTGCCTGAGATCAGGCGTTGGGAAATTGACGGTGAATACACCCCAATGTGGCTATGAAATAATGCAAATTACCAATCCTGAAGCAATGGCTTTGCTAGATGACAATGAGACGTTTATTACACAAATAATTGATTATAAGGTATTTAATGCCATCGGAATTGGGCCGGGATTAGGTAAAAATAGGGAGACTGTAAGCTTTTTAGAAAAGTTTTTGCGAAGTATTAATAGACCAATTGTGATTGATGCGGATGCACTTAATATCATTGCTGAAAATAACTATCATTCTCTGATTCCCCAAAATTCGATTTTGACTCCCCACCCAAAAGAGTTTGAAAGATTAATTAATAAAACTTGGCAAAACGATTTCGAAAAATTAGATTTTCTAATTGAATTTGCTCAAACTTATCATATAATTGTTTGCCTAAAGGGTGCCAATACCGCCATAGCTTTCCCCAATGGAGAGATCCATTTCAATTCCACAGGAAATGCTGGAATGGCAAAAGGAGGGACTGGGGATGCGCTTACAGGTATCCTAACGGCACTTTTAGCACAGGGTTATACACCGGAAGAAGCGGCCGTTTTGGGTGTTTTTGAACATGGCTTAGCTGGAGATAAAGCGGCAGCAAAAAAAGGAAAAATGGCCATGCTTGTCTCTGATTTGATTGAGGAGATCAAGTTTGAATAGTTAAGGGAACTTCTATAAACTCGAATTCCAATAATCATTTCTCCTTTTGGAGAAACTGGAATGAGGTTTTAAGAAAATTATGAGGGTTTTTAGAAGTTCCCTTAAACAAAAAAGGAGATTGCAACAGCAATCTCCCTTTTAACAACCAATTTCCAAATAATACTAAAATCCTAAACCTAGTGCAAATCCTTTAATATTCTGATTAACAGACATTACTAAACTTGTATTACCTGTATTTAAGTCAACGTTGTATAAGCCTGTATTACCTCCCGATTTAAATATTCCCCAAGCTTTGTTACTTGTTCCGCCAATGTCAAAGCCATTACCCGCTTCGATATTAATTCCTAATGGCATTTCATTAATCAAAGTGCCTGCATTGGCTGGGTTTTGTTGGTATAACTTATCAGTATTCGTATCAATATCATACAAGATAGTCGATGTAGCTCCAACAAAACTATTGATATAAGCAGCTGCATCAACAAAAGGGTTGCCTGGGTTCAATGGTGGGTCAACCATTGCAATTGCTCCAGTTATAGGATTTAATCTTAGGTTTTGACCAGTGTTACTTACTACTCTAATTCTATCAACAGTTGGATTGAAATCGAAACCAAAATTTGTTCCGTCTAGTAAAGTACCAAATAATGAACCAACAGGAGTCGCTGTGCCATTCGCCATGTTTATGGTATAAAGTCGGCTGTTTTGCCCTAAAGCATACAATTGAGAGGTCGCAGGACGCATATCAATGCCAACAATCATATCTCCTCCATCAAGTCCAGCAATATTCTTAGTAATTGTACTACCAGTAGATGGATCCATAATTAATAATTGATTCATATCATTCACCGCATAAGCCACGGGATTGGTGGGTATAGCTATACCAATTATTTCTCTTTCAGTTTTACCTGCGTTGGTGGCTTCACCTGTGCCTAAGTCGATATAATAGAATCTCATTTTATTGCCATTACTCATTTCTTTTTGGTCTAATTCATATCCACGTCCAAAAATAGCGGCAATAGCGGTAGAATTATCAGCAGAAATATCGAAGCCAGCTTCTCCAACCGCTTGCACTCCCAAGGAACCCACCTCAACCAAAGCACCGCTATTTGGCGGATTTTGAATGAATAACTTATCAGATGCCACATCAATATCATACAAGGTCGTTGTGGCAGAGCCAGCAAAACTATTCGTATAAGCTACTGAAGTTACACTTGATGAGCTTGGGTTAATATTACCATCCATAGAAACAACTGAACCAGTTTCTGGATTCAACCTTAAATTTTGACCTGTGTTGGTAACTAATCTTATTCTATCAACTGTTGGATTAAAGTCAAAGCCAACTTGTGAGCCCTCTATATTGGGAGTAAAAGGCCCTGAGCCAATTGGTGAGGCCAGTCCACTGTTTAAATTAATCACATAGATTCTACTTAAATTTGAAACACCATAAAGTTGGCCAGTGGCAGGTCTAAAATCGATGGCCAATAGTTTTTCTCCAGAAGCAAATCCATTAAGGGCCATTGAAGACTTTTCGGCCATTTGACTTCCTGTTTCATAGATCACTAATTCATTAGCACTAGTTAAGGCATAGAATGTTTTGCCAGCAGCTGGTTTAGCCGAACTTCTATTCAAATTTCTATAATTATCATTTTTGGGATTTTGAAAAAGTTCGTCTTTATTACAAGAAAAAAATGTAGCGCATGAAATGCAAATTAATAGAATGTTTTGGAGGGAATGCTTTCGTTTCATAATAATTATTGATTAATTGTTTAAAATTTAATCACATACGATTTTACGCTTTCATTGGATTTATTTCTTCTAATTTTTTTTGCGAATGATATAATCAAAGGCAAAATTCTAAAAATGACTTAAACCATGTATATTTCGAAAAATTTTTTCAAAACATTTAATACATACAGAATGAACTTCTCTAGACCAATTATTTTATTTTTATTTTTCTTCTCTACTTTATCCAATGCCCAACCGCCTCCTTCTGAAAAATGGATCAAGATAATAGTAGCTCCCGATAGACCGACTTGGCTTTATTCAGTTGGGGAAACTGTGAGATTTTCGGTAGCTGTTTTGAAGGCTAATGTATTGATGCAAAATGTGAAAGTGAGTTATGAAGTGGGTCCTGAAAAAATGCCAGCCAGCGATAAACAAGAATTAATTTTAAAAGAGGGTACCCTATCAATCGAAGGGGGTACACTCACAAAGCCGGGTTTTTTACGTTGTACAGTCAAAGTGGAATATGAAGGGAAAACCTATCAGGAGTGGACTACTGCGGCCTTTTCACCCGAGAAAATTGAACCCACGGTAATTTTACCTGCTGATTTCAAAGACTATTGGTCGAAAGCAATTGAGGAAAATACTAAATTGCCCATTGACACCAAAATGACCTTATTACCAGAACGGTGTACTGAAAAAGTAAATTCCTATCATGTTTCCATTCAAAATTGGAAATTGGGGGCAAGGGTTTATGGTATATTAACCATTCCTAAAAAAGAAGGAAAATATCCAGCTATTTTGAAAGTACCAGGTGCAGGTATTCGTCCTTATCAAGGTGATGTAGCATTTGCTGAGGAGGGCATTATTTCTTTGGAAATCGGGATTCATGGTATTTCGGTAATTATGCCACAACAAAATTATGATGATCTGCAATCAGGCGGTTTAAACCAATATTATTTAAATAATTTGAATGAAAGAGACCGATATTTTTATAAAAGGGTCTTTTTAGGCTGCCTAAAAGCCAACGATTTTTTAACCTCTCTTCCACAGTGGGATGGCAAAAATTTGGGTGTGATGGGCAGTAGTCAAGGGGGAGCTTTGAGTATTGTTACGGCAGGTTTAGATAAAAGGGTCACAGCCGCCGCCATCACGCACCCAGCCATGTGCGACATGACCGGAACTTTGTTTGAAAGGGCGGGAGGTTGGCCACAGCCATTTGCCAATAAAGCGGACTGGACAAAGCCAAGCCACTCTGAAAACCTGAATACAATTCAATATTATGACGCATTGAATTTTGCAAGAAATATTTCTGTTCCAGTTTTGTTTTCATTTGGTTACAATGACAACGTATGCCCGCCTACCTCCGTATCAGCAGCATACAATATTATTAAATCACCTAAACAGCAGTATTTGGCTTTGGAGTCAGCCCATTGGGTTTTTCCAGAGCAGTCAGCTTTTCAAAGAAAATGGATGATTGATCAACTAAAGAAATAAATTTCGTCGAATAATCGATCTTATTTTTCTCAAAAACTCGCCTTAAATGTTTGTAAAAGAATTTTAATAGTTTAATTTGTAAAACATCTTTTTTATTACACGGTTATATTTTATTCATATTCACAATTAAACAAAAGACAAATGAAAAAACTCTCTTCTTTTTTTAAACTCACTTTAGTTTTGGCAATTTTTGCAACTGCCTGTAAGGGGCCTGCTGGTGATACGGGACCTGCTGGTCCAGCTGGCCCTCAGGGAGCACAAGGTGCAGCAGGTGCTGCTGGAGCGGCGGGGGCTATCGGTGCTACAGGGCCTGCTGGTAAGGATGGTGCTTCGGCAGCCAGTAATATAACAACAAGCTCATGGGTAACAGTTGGAGCAAATGATTGGGATACTACTGCAGATTCAACTTTTTTTTCAGTATTTTTAATAGAAAAAGCCATCACTCAAGCTGTTTTGGATAAAGGTGCCGTATTAGCTTATGTAAAGGGAGCTACAGCTACTGATTATATTTTGCCACTCCCTTATTCTGCAGGAGCTTTTCAAATTAGCTTTGTACCTATCTTTGATGCAACTGAAGGAGGGCTTATGGATTTTGATTTCACACCTTTTTTGGAAGGTGTAGCACCTGGTGATATTGGAAGTTTAGCTTTTCGATATGTGATTATCAAAGATTTAAATTTAATCGGTGGCCGTGCAAAAGCCATTAATTGGAAAGACTATAACGAGGTAAAAAGAGAATTGAATTTGCAAGATTAAGAA
>JAZKGO010000014.1:0-4598 GCA_040385875.1 Bacteroidota bacterium | reverse complement strand
TAATTGGAAAGACTATAACGAGGTAAAAAGAGAATTGAATTTGCAAGATTAAGAAAAATTTTATTTAAAAAAGGTCAAATGTCTTGAAAATATTTGACCTTTTTTATGCCTCCTTATTTGTCATTTCGAGCCGCCTCCCGACATTTCCGTCGGGATGGCTGGTGAGAAATCTTGTTTTTTTACGCAGAATTAGATTTCTCCTCAGCCCAGCTAAAGCGGGCGAGTCGAAATGACAAAAGGGGAGCCCACCACTTTGTCATTTCGAGCAGACACGAAGTAGGCTGGTGAGAAATCCTAATTGTCTGAACCAAGATTTTTAAGATTTGAGGATTTTCATGATTATATGTTTTATCAGGAGACCTGCTATGGAGTAGTGTAAAAAAATCATTTTAATCCTAAAATCCTGTAAATCCTGATTCTGACGTTTTTCTACTGATTCAACTCCAAGCTCCCCCCACTATTAAACTTCAAATCGCTACTAGGTTTCTGTTCCACAATTTTTGCTTTGGCGGTGTTGGTGGTTACGGTAACAGAAAATGGAGTATTTAATATTACCTTATCCGTAGCCAGCGGAATTCTATTCAAATTCCAAGTAGTATTACTCTCCCAATTGCCAGTAGCAATGCTGATGATTTCGTTCATATTGATATTACTTTCATAGGCGCCCATATCGGTTTTGCCACCTTTTGGTCTTGTATTTCTATCCAAATCAAGCGGAGATACGCCAACATCATCGCCTACGTTGATGCAGGGGGAGGAATCTTTTAGGCGGTAATTTCCCAAGTCATTTATTGTACCACTTGCCACAGCACTTACAAACTGAGGATTAACCGCATTGCCATTCAAATTGCCAGTACCCGTTGTTACACCCTGCACCAAACTATATGTGATAGTATTGTTTATTGTGCCACCACCACCTGTTGATATTCCACCAGAAGCATTGCCATAAATTAGGCTATTTTTTAGGGTGTTGGTTGTTGTACCGCCTGACGTAAAAACGTTAATTCCATAATTTGAATTGGAGGCTATGGTACTATTGGTAATGGTTGTTTGTCGAGTACCATTAGATACAAAAATATCAATCCCATGTAAACCATTATTGGCAATAAGGCATTCTTTAATGATTGCTGTTGAATTTGAAATTAAAATACCAATACTCTCATTACCCATCATTGAGCAATTAGCAATAGTAGCATTGCCTCCATTAATATTCAAACCAAAATTTGTATTATCAATGATTCTACAGTTCTTAATAGTGGCGTTTGTACCATAAGTTTGAATACCAGCTCCAAAATTAATTGACCCACTGACCGTAAAGCCATCAAAAACAACATTATTGCCAATAATATTTACAGGATAAATAGAATTATCACCTCGATTTGTGGTAAAAACAAATTGGGTATCATTACCATTCAAATCTCCTGAAAGGGTAGTTTCGTTGGTTGTTTGAATCAAAGCCAAATTGCGTTGGTTGATGCTTTTTTCATTGGTCAAGAAACCACCATAAATTTTCTGACCCGATTGAATCTTGAATGAAGCATTGATATCAGCACTGTTAGATGGTTTAAAAACACCTCGTGATACATATACATCGAAAAGATCATTACATGTATTGGAAGAAAGGGCATCCTGCAGATACCAAAAGCCCCTTTCCCACGAACTACCATCTTGAAATACTTCAGAAGCTGGATTCACATATTTCACCTGCCCCGTTACAAAATTGGAGACATCGCCTGTTTTGGCAAAGTTGTTGAGTGTGGCGTTATTACCACCTATTATATCTTGTAATTGTGTAATGAGGGCATTATTACCATGCGGAACGCCATTACTGGCATTGTATGAGGCAGCCATAAAGTTTGAATCGGGGTCTTTACAAAACCTATTTGTTTGAATTTCGGGTTGCGTTTTGGCAATGTTCCAAATGCGTACTTCGTCAATTTCGCCTTTGAAATAACTTTCATTATTGCCTCGCCTGCCAAACTGTAAAGGGGTTGTGTTGTTAGTGGCATTATTTACATTATCGGCAACCGAACCCTCCAAATTTCCATTGATATAAAGCTTAAAAGTGCCACTTTCTCTCACAAAAGCCACATGATGCCACTTACCATCGTTTACGGCAGTTGTTGAGATTAAGGTAGTAAAAGTTGTACCGTCCCATTGCCCTACCAATATTTTACCTCTTTCAGAAACAGTACTTCGGGTTTGGTTCAAATACCTGATTACGAATGGATAATTGTTGTTAGCTCCTGCTCCAAGCCCAGCCCATTTACCGACAATATCGTTTTCGTCTGGATTTTGACCGCTTTGAGTTGTTTGCATAGCGTCGGGTTTTACCCAACACTCAACTGTAAAATCTTGATTGGTAGTAAAATTGCCAACGGTACTGGGTATCGAAACATAATCATCAACGCCATCAAAATTGAGGGCTACATTTTGCGGTGTATTATCGCCAACTATTATGTTGTTGATACCAATAGAATTGGTACTTGGGCTTTGGAATCTGGCTGAAACTGAAACAATATATACGTTTTCACCACCGGTTACATTAAAGCCCACAAACCCTGTTGAGGAGACAGTTTCAGCAACGATACCGCCCAAATTTGTATTTGCTTGGAAAATAATTACTTCATTTGTAGCTTGCCCAGTGGGAATATTTATTGCAGTAGCCCTACAGCCAAATTTTTTTACATTATTTCCCTTAAATTCAAACAAAATGCTTTTATTCACATTTTGAGTTGAAATATAAGTATATACATTTTGAATTCCTCCTTCGGCTGAAGCAGTAAAATTGAAATCATTTTGTGGCGAAGGTCCCGAAACCTCATATGGATTGCCCTGCACACCACCTGTAAAAAAAACTTGTGAAAATGAGTAGCCTCCTATGCCATTGAAAGTATTTTGGGCGGCATCATTGTAGGATGCAATTTGTGCCTTTACTAAAAAACTAGTGAAAAATAATGAGAATAGTAAAATTTTTTTCATGGAGATTAGCATGTTAATAAGTTGGCTTGTAAATGTTTAGCAATTTACAAAATGAAGATATATTTGGAGATAATGGGGTTGGTTTTTTTTCTGCGTTTGTCATTTCGAGTCGCCACGTAGTAGGCTGGCGAGAAATCTAAATTGCATGAACCAAGATTTGCATTATTTAAGGATTTAATGTGTAATCTTGAAAATCAGTAAATCCTGAAAATCCTAATTCAGACATTTTTCAATTCTTATTCCAATAAATCACTAAATTCTTAGTGGCTCTGCCTGAGGCAATTATGTCCAATTTTCCATCACCGTTTAGGTCGGCAACTTGCATGTCTTCACATGCCATTTGATTATCGTCAATTATAAATTCATCCCAGTCAGAATTCATTGTATTTTGTGAAAACATTTTTATGCCTACCTTTTTATCTTTATTGGGCTCCCGCCAGCCTACCACTATTTGTTTACGGCCATTTCCTAAAAAATCTGCAACGGCTAGTGCATGACCTTGATTAAGATTGTCCGTTAATAGTTGCTCTTTTCTATTTTTATCAAAAGTAACGAGCTTATTACCATGCATCGGGCTAACTATTGTAGGTGAAAATGAAATGATAGCATTGTCTACGTTCCCCAATTTTATTTCACCTGTGGGATTATCCACTAAATGTTGGGTTTTACTCCATTTGTTTTGATTCAATTCAAATACATTAATTCCTTCTTTACCTCCAATTGCAAGTTTTGGGACATTCCCTTCTACAATTTCAAAATTATGCGTCATATGCATTGAGGAATCCACCAAGGTTCTTTTCCATTCATTTTGAGGTTTTTTGGGCACCTCGTAAGCCCAAATATTTACTCCTTTACCCACTCCGTTTTTATTGCCTAATCCGTGCAAGGGTACTACAATTAACTGGAATCTGTTTTTCGCAACTTTTATCCATTTCAAGCGATGAATGGTTACTTCATGATGTAATTTCACGGCATCCCATTTTTGAGTGGGATCTTTTGGAGCAATCAAATAATGAACTGATCCTGATTTATTGAGATCATTTGTCTCAGAAGGATTCCAATTAGCTCCAACGGCCACTTCCACTTTGCCATCACCATCAATGTCACGAGCGGCAATACATACATTGTCACGTTCAGTGAGGTTTTCAATCATCACAAATCGTTTCCAATCGCCATTTCTGTACCAAACAAATTGCTTTTGATCTGCCAAAAGAATGTCAGGCTTTTTATCGCCATCGACATCGCCAATGGCTATTCCGTAGCCTATACTTACTTGAATATCAATAGATTGTGCTTCAAAGTTGGGCTTTTGTCCCAATCCAATCTGAAAGAATATTAGGGAGATTAGTATTGTTTTCATAATCGAAATTTTATACTTTCTATTATTTACAAGCCATTCCAAGAGGAATTTGTATTGTAGTTCCACCCATAACTTATATAAGGGCCGAATGCACCTGTCTCAAGCTGCGGCCGGTATTCAATATAAAACCGAGTAGGTAATATTTCGATTTGCTCAATACTTTCATCAATGTTTTTTATTGACGAAATTATACAGTCTTTCAACTTGTAAGAACAATATTTTTGAAGCCCATTGCCTCCCTGTTTTAAAATCACGA
>JAZKGO010000013.1:0-2691 GCA_040385875.1 Bacteroidota bacterium | reverse complement strand
CTATTTACGGCTTGGAAAGCACCTCCATATTTATTGTCATCATAACCCACAATACAAATCGCATGGTCGCCTCTGAAACTTACTGATTTATTGGGCTTCCAAAGTCGAAAATCTTCAGATTCAGATAAACTGAAACCAAAAAAGTGTTTAATCCGTGCCCAAAAGGTACTGGTGAAATGAAGTTTTTGGAGCGATTGGGTGGTTAATATTCCTACTAAAAGCGGGGTATATTCTGATAATGCTTTTTTGGCTGCCTCTACCACATTTACCTCTTTATCAGTAAGGCCAAAAAGCCGGATATAATCCATTATTTTGGAATTATCTCTCAGTTTTATAGAGTCGATATTGTTGCCGCAATAGGGGTAGGGCTGTTCTTTAAGTTGTGCAATTCCTTTGTTTTTCAAAAAGTCTAATGCTTTCACCAGCTCGGTTCCGTTATAACATTCTGTATTGCTGCTGTCTTTTATCGCATTGTATAAATAAGAAGGAGAAAAGCTTATTTCATTGATTTTTTTACTGTCTGTAATTCCTAATCGCCTGGCTTCTAGTATGGTTCGCATATAATAGGCAGAGGAAATACCCACACAGGTACCCCATTTTTCCTGATTTATGACAGAAGGTAAATAAACAGATAGGTCAATTTTTTTGGGGAGACCCTCTGCATCATTTGAAAAAAAGGAATGCTTAGGAGCGATTTTTTTATAATCAGAATCTGTTTTTGCATTAGAAATTAAGCCTTGTGCATTGCAATTGAAAAAGAAAATTATTAACAGTATAGAGCTTAAATATTTGATTGTCATTTGATTATGTTCAATTATTTTTTCTTAAAATAAAAGTCACCCACAAGGGAAGAATTGTCCCATGGTATTTGTTGGTCTTGAGATTTTTCGCTCACATTGGCCCTTACTCTTTTGAACACATCTTCTAATTTCAATTTCGGTATTTCCAATGCTTTTATTAATTCAGCTGTATAGAGGCCGTTTTCACCTGTCCCATCAGCAGCCACAGTGCCTGGGGCAGTGGCGTAAGCCAAGAATGTTCCTTTTGGTTGCTTAGCTACTGTGGCAAGGCCATTGCCAACTGTAGATCTAAAACTACGACTATAAGGGTTGTTTCGACAGGCATCTAATATAATAAGATTCATATTATTGGCTGCCTCTTCCAAATAAACCATCAGGTTATCCAAATCAATACAGGACACTTGAATATCCGCCTCTTTTACAATTTTTGCATCGATTGGTATTAAATAATTTTTGCCTTTGGCTTGGATTCCATGCCCAGCATAGTAAAACAGACCTGTTGTATTCTTATCTTTGGCCAGTTCAGTACTATAATCAGAAATAGCTTCTAAAATTTGTTTTCGATTCCCATTTTCAATTTGAACCACTTCAAAGCCCAATTTTTTCAGCTCAGCTGCCATAGCCATTGCATCATTTACGGGGTTGCGAAGTTTGGCCGATGATTCATAATCAGCATTTCCAATCACTAATGCTTTGCGTTTTTCGTTAAAATTTGGAATTTCGATATCCGAAGGATTTACTACTGACGGACTATTGGATGTGGTATTTTTTATGGGTACATAATTAATTATTTTCTCGTCACTTTCAGCCACTCCATCATTTTCATAGTTATAAGCAAATACTTTTATTTTATTCACTCCTTCTTTTAGCCCAATTTCGTTCTCAAATAAATAGGGGTATCCATTAGCTGCCTTATTTGGGTGTCTGAATTTAACTACTTGCCTTATCAATTTTTCATTGACATAGACAAGGTATTTACTAAGCTCAGTTGCCGAAACCACTCTTGCTTTTAATTTGAAATTTTCATTAGTTACCTTTATTTCTTCATTTAAAGGTTCGAGAATATCAATTTCCGCTGGGGTGAATTCTTCCCCTTTTTCATAATACAAGCGAGCAAGTTCTTTTTCTGTTAGTATTCTATTATAAATTCTGACGTCGTCCATTGCGCCATAAAAACCATTTCCTGTTATTGGATTGGATAGTTTTTCCTCTGGAGCCACCCCCCAGGCTCCAATATAAATTGGATTGTATAGGTTTGCAAATTTTTCATTAGGCTCAAATTTCATTTCTACTGGATAGGTTGTTTCGTTAGCGGTAATCCATAGTTTACCTTTTTCAGTAAATGAAAAATTAATAAAATACCATTCACCCGCATTGAAATCTTGCTTCAAATAGGCGTTTCTTTGCAACACCACCTTTTGTTGATTTACATAATTTATACCAATCAATAATTCGCCAGCATGATAATAAATAGTAAATAAATCATTCGTTTTAGATTCAGGTTTTCCAGACCAATCTATAAAATATTGATAACGGGTGAGCGAATTCAATGTCTTTTCTGGCTTAAACCAAAACGAAACCGAATATTCAGGAGAGTAAACAGGTTTTGAAAATTGACCTTTGAGCCTTTCGCCCCCAAATATAAATGAACCATCTTGTGTGCCGTTTACACTGGAGTCACATTTAATTTTCCTTTCAATCAAATGGTTTTTGTTGCCAGAAATATCGTCGAAATTGTCCTTATCGAAAAGATAGTGTAACACAAGCCCTTGATTAAGCTGGTATAATTCAGGGTATTGTGCATCTATTATTTGTGAATTTCCAATTGTACAAAATAATATAATTATAAAAAATAGTCTCATTTTTAATTGATTTTTTACAAATAAATATT
>JAZKGO010000012.1:2274-20248 GCA_040385875.1 Bacteroidota bacterium | reverse complement strand
TGGAACTCTCCCACGCATGTGGATACGAACATCCCTGCCAACTCACCATGACAGACATAGACATTGCCATAGGCGACCACAATAAAACCTTCACTTTGGAAGATTCCTACGGCTATGACAAACAAAAAGTTGAGTTTAACGGAATGGAAAGTTTACTCAAAGATGGGTATTTAGGGGGTGGGAAGGTGTATTGATTTTAAAGTTAGAATCTTTTAGTTTATCACCATTGTTTATTTCCATACAAACATTTTAATCCAATTTCCAAATAAATCTAAAATTTCATTAATTTCAAGCTTAATTTTCATAGAGAATATTTAGGAAGAAATAAATATTGGTAGTAAAAATAATCTAAAAATAAATTAGCAAATCAATCTTAAATAAAGGATATGAGTAGCACCAGCCATCATGATGAGCGGATTGCACAAATGACATTCGGCTCCGTTTATCCACATTATATTACAAAAGTGGAGAGGAAAGGTAAAACAAAAGAAGAATTACATCAGGTAATTGAGTGGCTCACTGGTTATGACGAAAAAAAGCTGCAAGTACTTATTGCAGAAAAAGTAACTTTTGAAACATTCTTTCAAAATGCGACCCTTAACCCAAATGCTCACATGATTACTGGTGTAATCTGTGGCTATCGGATCGAAGAAATCGAAAATCCGCTGACGCAACAGGTAAGGTATATGGATAAGTTGGTGGATGAATTGGCCAATGGACGTAAAATGGAGAAGATTTTACGAGTGGCATAAGGCGCCTAGTTATTCCTTGAATTTTTGTAAAAACGGCAATCATCCCAAAACTTTGAACAATAAATCTTCTATAAATTGACTCGTAAATTCTGAATTATCATCCTTAGAAATATCTGTAAGTTTTGGTAAATTAATACTGAAATATTGTTGATGATGGGAGGTTTCAATCAAAGTGGTGCTCAATGACCTCGGGTATTTATATTTTGAATTGTATTCAGAAATGACTTCGGCTATTTTTGCACATAAATCCTTATAGGGTTTAAACACTTCGCTTTTATTGATTTCTGCCACCTCCTTTACCAAATATACTTTACTGCTTTCTGCAATCACGATTTGATTTAAAAACTTTTTATTATAATCAAATTGATTTGTGCTTTCTGCCAATTCGTGGGTAAGTAAATGCACTATTATTTTCAATCTTTCTTTTTTGTCAGTTACGTTTTCTAATTTGAATGTAACCAAAAACTCTAAATAACACCAATACCAATTAAGTATATAAAGCAATAATCGATACTTATTTTCAAAATATCGGTAAATTGTGGCTTCTGTACTGTTGATTTCTGTTGCCAATTTTTTGAAGGTAAATTGCTCAAAACCAAGTATAAAAATTAAGTCAATGGCTTTTTTGACCATTAATTTTCCCACTTCGCTACTTTCTGGATTTCTTAAATAAATCCTTTCATTTATATCAAACTTTACTTGAAAATCCATATAAAATATTGTTTTCGTAAAGATAATAAATATCTATTATTGAATAGTATTAGTTTCATATAAAATATTTTAACTATTTTTAATAATAGTATTACTATTGTTAAAAGTAGTTTTATTATCTTTGCTTTATAATTTTTTAAAAATATGCTGATCAACAAAAAAGTTCCGTTTACTTATATTCTCAACAAAATCAAGCTTGAGATAGTTTATGTACTAATAATTGGACTTTTAGTACATTACTTGACTACCAAATTTAAAGCCATCATACCTGAAATGCCTATTGCCATACCAGCTTTTATCGGTACCGCTATTTCAGTAATACTTTCCTTCAAACTGAATCAGTCATACGATCGTTGGTGGGAAGCCCGGAAAGTGTGGGGAAGTATTGTGAACGATAGTCGCAGTTTTGTGTTGCAATTGCAATCGTTTGTATCAAAAGATAAGTTAAATGATGTGAAAGCAATCGCTTACCGACATATTGCTTGGTGTTTTAGTTTGGGGCAGAGTTTGAGAGGGCTTGATCCTATCGAAAATTTAGACAAATTTATTTCTGAAGAAGATATTGATAAAATTGAACGGTACAGCAACAAACCATTAGCTTTATTGCAATTGAACACCCTACACATTGCTCAATTAAAAGAAAAAGGCAGTTTGGATATTTTTAGCCAAATCCAAATAAATAACACATTAGTGAGTTTTTCAAATGCTATGGGAATGGCTGAACGGATTAAAAGCACAATTTTCCCCGTAACTTATCGGCTATTTTTGCATTATTTGATCTATATTTTTGCAGTTACACTTTCAATTGCCCTACGAGATATTGAGAGCTATTTTGAAATACCCTTATTATTGGTGATTTCAACGGCATTTTTCCTTTTGGAAAAATCAGCCACACATCTGCAAGACCCTTTCAGCAATCGTCCTACTGATACCGCAATGACTACCATTGCGACAACAATAGAAATCAATATCAAACAATTATTGGCCGAGAAAGAAGTACCGAAGCCATTAGAGCCTCAAAATTTTTATTCATTATAAACAATTAATAACAAAAACATGCGTACACATTCAAAAGAAACTCAAAGTAGTTTGACCCCAGAAACAGCCCTTGAAATATTAAAAGAGGGTAACGAAAGATTTGTAAAAAATCTTAAAGCAAACCGTAATCTATTACAGCAGGTCAATGAAACATCGGCAGGACAGTTTCCATTTGCAACAATTTTGAGTTGTATCGATAGCCGTACTTCGGCTGAGCTTGTTTTTGACCAAGGTCTTGGCGACGTTTTTAGCATACGCATTGCTGGAAATATTCTCAATGAAGACATTTTGGGCAGTATGGAATTTGCCACAAAAGTAGTAGGCACGAAAGTACTTGTTATACTAGGACACACCAAATGTGGAGCAATTGTAGGTGCTTGCAATCACGTTGAAATGGGAAATCTGACAACTTTGTTGAATAAAATACAACCTGCGATTTTCAATGAGAAAACTACTACAGTCAATCGGGATGGATCAAATGTTGATTTTGTAAATAATGTTACTGAAATAAACGTACACTTGACTATTGAAAGAATAAGAAGAGAAAGCCCAATTATTGCGGAATTGGAACAACATGGACATATCAAAATCGTTGGAGGAATGTATGATGTAGAAACGGGAGCGGTGACATTTTACGAATAAAGATTACCCATAATAGCAACGAGGCCTCCTTTTATATCTTTCGCAGTGGTTGGTCCTATTGACCAATCACTGTTCTCAGTTTTTATTAATCCAACCATTCAACTATTTCAGTTTTAGTTTTTCAGAATATTCTCCAATCTCACAAATCCCCATTCAAATAATTGACCATTCGTATTATCATGCACTTATTTGGCATTCATTCTGCTATCAACACAAGATAAAGCATTAAATAAATACAATTTTTATATTAGATATTTTCAAATACCAAGCCTAAGCCTTAATTTTGGTATAGAATATAACAGAATTAAAAATTACATAAGCTGAACTCCCCCACTTGTGCTGAGCAAGTCGAAGTATCGGGGGTTGCGGGGCTTTTAAATCTAAAATCTAGAAATGGCAGTAGCAGTAAGAATGCCCAAAATGAGTGATACAATGACTGAAGGCGTAATAGCTGATTGGTTGAAAAAAGTTGGCGACAAGGTGAAATCAGGTGATATTATCGCCGAGGTAGAAACTGACAAAGCCACTATGGAATTGGAAAACTATGAGGATGGTACACTTTTGCATATTGGTGCCGAAAAAGGTGTGGCTGTACCTATTGATGGTATTATTGCCATTGTGGGTGAGCCAGGGGAAGATTTTTCAGGTTTATTAGGAGGAGGTAATCCAGCAGCAGTAGCGGCTCCAGTGGCTGAACCAATTGCAGCCTCGGTGGCAGTTCCAGCGGAAGTTAAGGCAGTTGTTGATCTTTCAAGCATTAAGGCTACTGCAGTAAGGATGCCTAAAATGAGTGATACCATGACCGAAGGGGTTATTGCAGGATGGCTCAAAAAAGTGGGTGATAAAGTGAAATCTGGGGATATTTTAGCGGAAGTGGAAACAGATAAAGCTACCATGGAGCTTGACAATTATGAAAACGGTACACTTTTATATATAGGCGCTGAGAAAGGCAAAGCAGTGCCAATTGATGGAATTATTGCTATTATAGGGGAGGAAGGGGCTGATTATCAGGCAATTTTGAATGCCGAAGGTTCGGGACAATCAGCTGAAGCAGCGAAGGCAGAGCCAGCTTCAGAAACTGCAAGTTCAAATCCAGCACCCACTGTTGCAAATGCCCCAGTTTCTAGCGCAATTTCAGACGCTGACTCAAGAATTAAAGCGTCTCCTTTGGCAAAGGCATTAGCAAAAGAAAAAGGATTTGATATTGCAAATATTACCGGTACAGGTGAAAACGGGAGAGTGGTAAAAAGTGATATTGATAATTTCAAAGGTGGAACAGCTCCAGCAAAAACTGAATCGAAAGCTGCTTCAGCTCCTGTTTCTGCTCCATATGGCGTTGAAAGTTTTGAAGAAATTGGCTTAACTCAAATGCGTAAAGCCATCGCTAGAAGCCTTGCCGACTCACAAAGTACAGCAGTTGATTTCTCTTTAACCATGGAAATCAATATGGATAAGTCTATTGAAGCTCGTGGCGTAATGAACGAAGCCTCGTCAAGCAAAATATCATTCAACGATATGGTATTGAAAGCTTGTGCAGTGGCTTTGAAAAAACATCCTAACGTGAATTCGTCGTGGAGAGGAGAGGTTATTAGAAAGAATAGTCATGTACACATTGGCATGGCCGTAGCAATACCTGATGGATTGATTGTACCAGTAATTCGTTTTGCTGACACGTTGCCTCTTTCAGTTTTGGCGGCTACAACAAAAGACTTGGGTGGAAAAGCTAAAAATGGCAAACTACAACCGGCTGATTGGGAAGGTAATACTTTCACAGTGAGTAACTTAGGAATGTTTGGAATTGACCAATTCACTTCTATCATCAACAATCCGAAAAATGAATCGTGTATACTTTCTGTTGGAGGAATCAAAGAAACAGTGGCAGTAAAAAACGGGGCCTTTTATGCCACAAACATCATGAAAGTAACCCTTACTTGTGACCATCGTGTAGTTGATGGAGCTTCAGGAGCCGCATTTTTGGTTACTTTGAAAGAATTGTTAGAACAGCCTTATAAATTGTTAGTTTAAAACTAGTGATGATTTATGAGATATGAGTGATGAGTTTCGCACTTTTCACTTATAACTCATCGTTTATATCTTATCGCTCATTTCTAATTTCTCAGATCAAAATTTTGGAAAAAATACGTTCGACAACAGTAGTGGGTATTATACACAATGGCGAAGTAGCTTTAGGAGCTGATGGTCAGGCGACTATGGGCAATACAGTAGCCAAAAGCAATGTGAAAAAAATACGCAAAATGCTGGATGGCAAAATTGTTACTGGCTTTGCTGGCTCAACAGCCGATGCATTTACCCTTTTAGAGCGATTTGAAGAGAAACTTTCGGCCTATGGCAATAACATGAAGAGGGCTGCGATTGAGCTTGCCAAGGATTGGCGAACGGACCGTTATTTACGTAAGCTTGAAGCGATGATGATAGTAGCCTGTGATGGTGAATTATTGGTGATTTCTGGTACTGGAGATGTGTTAGAGCCTGATAATCAGGTGGCTGCGATTGGTTCTGGAAGTATGTATGCACAATCGGCAGCTTTGGCCTTGAAGAAACATGCACCTCATTTAACTGCAGAAGAGATGGTAAGAGAATCACTCAATATAGCCGCTGATATTTGTATTTATACCAATCACAATTTGATTATTGAAAAGGTAAAAAAAGCCTAAATTTTTAATCAATTCCTGCAATAGTTATTCCGATTTTACCAGTTGCCATCACTCTAGCAATAATAGAATTAGGTGTCAAGTACACTTTATCAGGTTTGAAATCGTTGATATTTCCCTGTAGAACGATACCTTTTTTTAGTTGCTTATTCTTTAAATTGTCTTGGATTTGGTTTTTTATATCATCAATATTGGATCCAACGGGTATTTCAAGAGATTCCTGCATGGTTTTAGCCAATTTACCCCCCAATAACCAGTTAGCAGCCTTTGCCAAGAGACTTTTGGTTTGAAGGTCATAATCAAAATTACTGAGTTTGACTGACCGACTTTTTTCATCATAATAAGGTATTCCTTTGAAATAAATGGTACCTTCCAAGCTGCCAGATAAGCCAGTTTTGATAATTAAATAATTTTCTTTTCCATAGATATCAATGTCGGTAACTTTTATATTGTACTTGCCATTTTGAAAACTAAAATTTTGACCAACCAAAGTATCTTTGGCAAATATTACCGCTTCTTCATGGCTAATTTCACCCAAAATACCCACTTGGAAATCTTCGGAAATCTTGCTAATCAATGTTAAATCCGGAACATTATTAACAAGAGTAACGTTTGGTTTGGCACCTACCAGGGATTCAGTGTAAGCTTTGATGCCAATATTGGCAGTTACAATATTATCTTTGATAGTGATAGGAGCCATTTGTAATTCTACAGGACTTACCTTGAGCCAGTTTCGATATTTTTCAGAAAGTAAAAATGGTTGCAGTGCTTGATTCCACGCCTGAATAATGTATTTTTTTATTTCAATCTTTTGTTTAATTGACTCATCCAATGCTTTCATTATTTCTGGAGCCTTTGAGTCCAATGCTTTTTTTACTAAACCTGTAACTGGTATTTCAATAGGCCCTATTCTTACTTTTGGTGTAGTGATAAATTCATAGTTGACCAAAGAAGTGGTGGTAACGGCCTCCCATTTACTTGAAATTGAAAAAGAGGATTTGAAATTTACATTGAAATCAAATTCGGTTTCTTTTACAGTAGAGATTTGGATACCCAATGGGGCCGCTTTATAACCTACTTTAAGCCAAACTTTAAGAGGTACTTTAAATAGAATTTCATTATTTAATGAGCTGGTTGTGATCCTTTCCCGTTTCCAAACCTTACACATAAACTGATCATTATTGTTATCAGTCATACTGTTATCTTCAAATATCAAGTCCTTTAACTGATTGTTTATTTGTTTTTCAATATCAGTTAAACCAATATTCAGGTTAAGGTTTAGTGTGGAGAGATATCTTTCATTTTTCACTTGATTGTCAGAATATTTATAAGACTCTGCTGGTGCTTCGGCATTTGTTTGTTTGTTGGAAGGCTTTGAACAAGACGATAAAATAATCAAAACTCCTAAAAACAGAATGGCAATATACTTCATTGATGTGATTATCATTAATTCTTAAGTTCCTATTCTTTAATAACCGCCTAAATATTTTCGTGAAGCCCATTCAATGGTTGCCAGTAATATTAGAGCAAATAAAAACCATTGCCAATTGATTAGCTCATCAAGGCTTTCTTCCGAAACAATTTTATCTACATAGTTTTTAGATAAAAGTTTCTGCTGCAAAGCACCAATTTCATTTACTTTATAAAAATCACCACCGGAATTTTTAGCTATTTTTTGCAATTCATTAAAATCGGCTTGAAGATTTTCCATTTCAAAATCCACTGATTTTACAATAAATTCACCTGCAGCTACTTCTGATTTTCCACTTATTTCTGTACTGCCGACAAAATTATAAATGCCCTGTGGTAAACCAGTTATTTGAAAGCTCGAATTGCCTTCAAGATTGGTAAACTGGTACTTTCTGGCCACTTTTTTCTCATCAATTACTTGTAGATTAATCTTATTATTAAAGGTTTTTTGGTAAATATCATTATACACTTCAGTCTCAAGAATGACGGGCTGGCCAATATCAAAATCTCTGCTTGTGGGGTAGATTCTTAGTTTTCTTGTATCCTCTTTGGTCGAAACCAATTGGATTACTTTGGTAAAAAGCTCATCTACTACCTCATTTTTGTCTGTCTGAGCATACTCATCCATTCGCCAAGCCCATAAGCCCTCACCCATAAAATAGGCTGATTTGGGATATTTGTTATTGACTATCAACAGCGGTTTTTTGGAAAGTGTATTGCCAATTTTTTGGAAAAGTATTATCTCATTTTTTGTTTTGTATTCTCCAAAAGGAACTATAATTGGGGGGAGTTTTTCAAATAACTTAAAACTATTTTTATCAAAATCAATGCTTGAATAATTCTCGTTTAACGCCCCGTTCACCTTATCTGTTTCAAAAGAGGAGGCCTCAATTTGAAGATCGTTATTGTACAAATTAATGGCAGCGATTGAGCTTAAGTTGCCTATAATGTAAAATAAAGCATTATTGTTCTTTTTTAATTGTTTGATTTCTGCCTCAAAGCTACCTAACTCATCTGGCAACTGATGTAAGATAACCAGATCAAATTTTTGGTTGAAATCAATTTTTTCGGTCTGATTGGCAATGCCAATTGTTAATTTATAATTTTCGTTATTCTCAATAATGGCTTTTAATGCTTTAATATCTGGGTGGGGAGCAGGTGCCAAAATCAGAATTTTTTGCTGACCGTCAATTATTTCAATGAATACTTCTCTAGTATTATTTCTAATATTGAATTCTCCAGACAATTGGCTTGAATGCACCAAAAATCTATTGATTCCCTTCTTAGTAGAATTTATTTTGAATTCGACAAGGACAGGTTCTAGCGAGTTTTTAAAAGAAACAGCTTTGGATTGTATTATTTTATTATCCTGACTAATCGATACTGTTGTGCTTTTGCCGTCATAACCCACCGATTGCACCTCAGCCTGTACCACAAATTCATTTCCTTGGTAAGCAATTTTATTGGAAATAATGTTTCTGAGAATAACGTCTCTTTTCGGAACAGAATCACCAACCGCAATCGTGTGTATAGGAAATGGGTATTTTAGGTTAGAAGGGCTGACCCCCTGGTTGTTGATTCCGTCGGAAATTAGAATAATGTCAGTGATATTTCTGCCCTCATTTTTTGATTTGAAACTGGATAGGAGAGCGCTTAGATTGGTAGTTTTCGCTTCATTTTTGATAGAATCTATATTAATTTCATCCGAAAAATTTCCTATTTCTACCTCAAAATCTTTTTCATTGAGGGTGTTTTTTAAATTGGAAAGGGCATTTTTTATTCCATTAATTTGATTTTGACCAATCGCATTGATTGATTTTGAATTATCAAAAAGTATCCCAATTAGTTTCTTTTGTACTTTATTATCCGTTTTCTTGATGAAAAAGTTCAATAACAATAAGCATAGCAAGCTCACCAGAACGCCCCTAATCAATGCCAATATTTGGTTCAATAAGGGCCCCCAGGGTGATTTTTTTTGATATAAAATATAGGAATAAATCCCGCCAATCAGAACACAAAGTGCTATTAGCCAAGGAGATGACTCGAAAAGTAATTTTATTTTTAAACTATCCAAAATAATAGTGATGAGTTATGAGATAAGAGTGATGAGTTTTTTGGGTCTGAGACTTGAGTGAAAAAACTTGTAACTTATCACTCATACCTCATCACTTCTAAGTTAACATCCCACCATCCACCTGTAAAACTTGACCAGTAATATATCTAGACATATCAGAGGCTAAAAATACACAAGCATCAGCTACTTCATCCGGTTGGCCGCCTCTTTTTAGAGGTATCGTTTTTTTCCATTCTTCAATAGAAGCCGCATTTAGTTCGTCAGTCATTTCAGTTTCTATAAATCCTGGAGCGATGGCATTACTTCTAATATTTCTTGATCCGAGTTCTAGTGCAACTGATTTAGTAAATCCAATAATACCTGCCTTTGAGGCGGCGTAATTGGTTTGGCCTGCATTGCCACGTATACCCACCACCGATGTAAGATTGATAATGGAACCAGCTTTGGCTTTCATCATTGGTTTGGTGGCTGCCTTAGTGAGGTTAAAAACCGACTTCAGATTGACCTTGATTACCTCATCCCATTGATCTTCGCTCATTCGCATCAATAGTCCATCTCGTGTAATACCTGCATTATTTACCACAATATCAAGGCTGCCGAAATCGGCAACTACTTCATTCACAAGGTTTTCGGCAGAAGTGTAATCCGATGCATCGGAGCGATATCCTTTTGCTTTTATACCAAATGCTTCCAATTCGGCAGTAAGTGCTTCACCTTTTTCCACACTGGAAAGGTAAGTAAAAGCTACATTAGCACCTTGTTTTGCAAATGTAATGGCAATAGAACGGCCAATGCCTCTTGAAGCTCCTGTGATAAGAGCTACTTTATTTTTTAATAAACTCATTGAATGATTTGATTTTAATATTCTTCAAAAATAGTGAAATATGCCCAATGGTCAATCCTGTAATTGGCGTTTTTTGTTAAATCTGGTTAATATAAAACAAGAAAGGCTTTAAAAATATTAAAGCCTTTCTTCGATTCAAACTATTTTGTCAATAGTAAAGATAATTCTGATGGCTATACAACCTCAGCTTGTTTCAATTCTCTAGTAATAGTTAGCGAATCACCTTCGCCACTGTAGTCAGCCAAAATAATTTCGCCTTCTGCCAAATTTCCTTTCAATATTTCTTCAGCCACAGGGTCTTCCAAGTATCTTTGGATGGCTCTATTTAATGGTCTGGCGCCATATTGAGGATCGTATCCTTTTTCAGCAATAAAATCTTTTGCTTTTTCGGTCAATTCCACTTTGTATCCCAAGCTGGTAATTCTTGCGAAAAGTTTCACCAACATCAAATCAATTATTTTATGTAAGCTATCTCTTTCCAACGAATTGAAAATAATCACATCATCCAATCGGTTCAAGAATTCTGGTGAAAATGCCTTTTTTAGCGCATTCTGAATGGTTGACCGCATTTGCTCGTCCTTATTTTCGCCTTTCGAACCTTGTGAGAAACCGATGCCAGCTCCAAAATCTTTTAAATCACGCACACCAATATTAGAAGTCATGATGATAATGGTATTTCTGAAATCAACCCTTCTTCCTAATCCATCTGTCAGGATGCCGTCATCTAAAACTTGTAATAGAATATTGAAGACATCCGGATGGGCCTTTTCAATTTCATCCAATAATACAACTGAATAAGGTTTTCTACGAATTTTTTCCGTTAGTTGACCACCCTCTTCATAACCCACATAGCCTGGAGGGGCACCCACCAATCTGGATACCGAGAATTTTTCCATGTACTCACTCATATCGATGCGCACAAGAGCATCCGCTTTATCGAATAAATAACTGGCCAATACTTTGGCTAGTTCAGTTTTACCTACTCCGGTGGGCCCTAAAAATATGAATGAACCGATTGGCTTTTTAGGATCTTTCAAGCCTACTCTTGTTCTTTGAATGGCTTTGGTAAGTTTTTCAATTGCCGAATCTTGGCCAATTACTTTACCTTGAATATCTTGCAACATCGTGAGAAGTTTGCTGCTTTCTTTAGCTGCCACTTTATTCACAGGTATACCAGTCATTTGAGCAATCACATCTGCCACATGTTCTTCATCCACTTTATATCTTTTTCTTTTGGTTTCCTCTTCCCAAGCTTGTTTAGCTCTATCCAAATGTTCCAAAAGTCTTTTTTCTCGATCACGGAGTTGGGCAGCTTCCTCATATTTCTGAGATTTCACCACCATATTTTTCTCCTTTTTAATGTTTTCAACCTGGGTTTCCAAGGCAACAATATCATCAGGGACATTGATATTCATGATATGAACTCTTGCACCTACTTCGTCCATTACATCGATGGCTTTGTCAGGTAAAAAGCGATCTGAGATATATCTTTCGGATAATAATACAGCTTGTTTTATGGCTTCTGGCGAATAGATAACATGATGGTGATCTTCATATTTATCTTTAATATTTGTTAAAATTTCTATGGTCTCTTCAATTGAAGTTGCCTCCACCATTACCGTTTGAAATCTTCTTGCCAATGCTCCGTCTTTTTCAATATATTGGCGGTATTCGTCCAATGTGGTTGCACCTATACATTGGATTTCGCCACGAGCAAGGGCTGGTTTGAACATATTTGAAGCATCCAATGAGCCTGACGCACCACCAGCACCCACAATAGTATGCAACTCGTCAATGAATAAAATCACGTCTGGCGACTTCTCTAATTCCGTCATTACCGCTTTCATGCGCTCTTCAAATTGGCCACGATATTTGGTGCCTGCCACTAATGAGGCTAAATCTAGCGTTACTACTCGCTTTCCGAAAAGTACTCTTGAAACTTTTTTCTGAACGATTCTCAAAGCTAAGCCTTCGGCAATAGCTGTTTTACCTACACCGGGCTCACCAATTAAGATAGGGTTGTTTTTCTTTCTTCTTGAGAGTATTTGAGCCACTCTTTCAATTTCTTTTTCACGACCCACAATCGGGTCTAATTTGCCTGTTTCAGCAATTTTGGTTAGATCTCTTCCAAAATTATCTAAAACAGGAGTCTTTGATTTTTCGCCTTGTTTGGCACCAGCATCACCTCTTGAGGAGCCAGATCCAAACATACGGCCTTCTTCGTCCATGTCATCGGCCTCTGGGCCCATGGTTGGGTTAGGATTTGATTGATATTCTA
Source organism: Bacteroidota bacterium (assembly GCA_040385875.1). Taxonomy (GTDB): domain Bacteria; phylum Bacteroidota; class Bacteroidia; order Cytophagales; family Spirosomataceae; genus JANMZR01. The sequence continues at coordinate 7,767 of JAZKGO010000012.1, read as the reverse complement.
ACATTTCTTTAATAAGATCGTAATGTACTTGAAATTTATTTAATACTTGTGAGGCAATATTATCTTGATTCCGAAGAATTGCCATCAGAAGGTGCTCAGTGCCCACTATTTCAGATTTGAAAATCCTTGCCTCCAAATAGGTCATTTTTAGGATTCGCTCACATTGCGGAGTCAAGTTTATATTTTCTCTGCTTTTGATGGAATCAGCAAGGCTGCTTTTAGTGTTTTGTTCTAATGTGATTTTTAATTCATCCACATTTACTATTTTCTTTAATAATTCCATACCAGTACCTTCTCCTTCTCTGATCATTCCTAAAAGCAAATGTTCTGTACCAATATAGTCGTGGCCAAGTCTCATTGCTTCTTCTTTGGCCATTGTGATTACTTCTTTTACTCTATTCGAAAACTTCGATTCTTTAGCCATATATTAATTATCTTTTTATTCGTTTAAAACACCAACTGGAGAAAATATGTTCAATTTCGCTTTAGAGCTTTCAATAATTTGAGCAGCGAGCGGCCCTTGGCACATGAATACATCTATTATGCTTAAATTAGGTACAAATTTCTGACCAAAATTTTGAGAATAGGGATATTCATCATAAAAGCTCAAAGCCGATAATTCAGATTTTGGGTGTATTTTTCCTCTAAAATCATCCTCGCTATATTTTTGATAGTATTCTGAAAAAACAATTTTCTTATTTTGCTTCAATAGTTTCAGACAAACTGTCAGTATTTCATAATTCAAATCAATCAAAAAATCAGGCTTTCGCTCGATAATGGTACTAAAATAATCATAGAAGTGTTCAAAAAAAGGTGCTTTTCCGTAAGCAGCTTTTAATGCACCCAAATGCCTTCGTACCCAATCTTGAGAATAATCTATTCTAATGTTTTTTACGATTTCTTTTACATTTGCTTTTGTAACTGGAATTACAAGATTGTCTATTTGATTGGTGCTTAGTATTTTACATCTATTGCGATAGCTTTGTTTTTGGTAATTTTCATGCACTTCCAAGCATATTTCTTTATAGGAAGAAATCACTCCAAGATATTCAATACATGGTAAATAATGAGCCTCAATAATCATCTAATTATTAAATTAGGAATTTTTAGCAGTTTTTCAAAATGTAAACATATAAATATTTACAAATGAGCTAATTAAATCGACAAATTCATATTTTTAATCCAAAAACTCCTCAATATTTCCTAAGCCTTGCCTAATTATTTCAAAGTCATCAGTGGTGGCATCAATAATAGTGGAGGGGGTAATATTTCCAATACCCCCATCAATGATGATATCCACAAGATTCTCATATTTTTCAAAAATCAATTCTGGATCAGTTGAATACTCCAATATGTCATTTTCTTTGAGCGAAGTGGTTACAATTGGGTTGCCAAGTTCTTCTACAATTAATCTTGGAATATTATTATCAGGAATCCTGATGCCTACAGTTTTTCGATTGGCCTGTATTATTTTTGGGACTTTACTACTGGCGGTGAGTAAAAATGTAAAAGGGCCGGGTAATGCTCTTTTCATCAATTTAAATGCAGGAGTGGACACTTTTGCATAATCTGAGATATGGCTTAAATCATTGCAGATAAAAGATAGATTGGCTTTTTCTGGCTTAATACCTTTTATTTTGCAAATTTTTTCTACCGCTTTGTGGTTATGAATATCGCAGCCTAAACCATAAACTGTATCAGTAGGATAGATGATGAGTCCTCCGTTTTTAAGGCACTCCACAATTTCCAATATTTTTCGTTGGTCGGTGTTTTTGGGATATAATTTAATCAGATTAGCCATACTCAATTACTTTATAAATATTTAGCTTTGCTTTGATCATGTGAGGCGTTTATTTCGAAACCAACTATTAGTATCAATGCTACTAAATAGAGCCAAAGCATTAGGGCAATTATGGTTCCTATCGAGCCGTAAAGTCTATTATAGCTTGCAAAATTGGAAAGATAATAGGAAAATAAATTGGTAGAAAGTATGATTAATATGGAAGCTGTAATGGAGCCCGCATTGATAAATTTCCATCGCTTGTGTATCGAAGGAGCCACATAATAAATAATAGAAACCGCTACAAAAAGCATTAAAAATACTACTCCGTAGCGGGTAGCATGCAGAGCGAAATAATTGAAATCTTCAGTAAGCCAGCCTCTTTCGAGAAAAATATCGATAATTTTTCGGCCGACAATTAGTATTAAGACGGCCAAAAATAAAATGAAAGTTAAAAGAAAGTTGAGAAGCAAAGCAATTAATCTTTCCTTGACGAAGCCTCGGTTTGCAGAAGTACGATAGGTTAAATTAAAAGTAGCCATGAGTGACATCATCCCCGAAGTGGAAGCATATAAGGCAAATAAAAAGCCTAGCGAAAGTACATCACCTCTTTTTTTGCTAACTATATCAATGATAGTCGATTTTGCCTCTAAAAATAGGCCTCTAGGCATAATATCTTCCAAAAAACTTAGTATTTGAAGGTCTAGTTGGTCAATCGGAATATAAGGGATGAGTGTAAAAAGAAATATAATAGTAGGAAAAACTGCCAATGTAAAGTTGAAAGCTACCGCCGCCGCCCGAGAGTCAATATCAAAATGAATAATTTTTTGCCAAAGTATTTCCAATACTTCTTTACCCGTATCAACTAATTTGATACTGTTTGATTTTAAATTATTATTATCTTCTTTATTTTTCGAAGCCATTCTTCATTAATTATTCAAAATATTTCCCAAGCAATTCCATTAAATATTGAGGTGGTCTGCATAGTTTCCCATCAGCAATTCTTGAAAAAACTAGGGTTGTCTGGCCAATATTTAGGAGCTTACCACTCTCATTAAAAATTTCATAATCAAATACACATCTAAATGATGGGAGAGTCTTAATGCTGACTTTAATGGTCAGTAAATCATCATAAAGTGCTGGTAATAAGTACTTTGTATAGTTTTCGTAAACAGGCATCATAATGCCCTCTTCTTCCATTTTTTTGTACTTATAACCAATCTTCCTTAATGCTTCAGTACGTGCTATCTCATATATTCTAGCATAATTACCATAATACATATATCCCATTTGGTCGGTGTCGCCATAGCATACTCGGTAATTTATATGATCCGCAAACATATTTTATTGTTTTATTTTAAGGGTGTAAAAATACTTATTTGGGTTAAGCCTCGAGCTGGATGAATTCCTTGGCTTCCGATTCCAACATTGAGTTTCTTTGTTTTAATCATTATTCCAGCTGAAAACCCCGCCATAGTAAACAGATTATCAAATTTAAGTTCGTTCCTCAATAAGTTATTATACCCCACATTTATCTGAAAATTTTTATGAGCAAAAGCCTCAATCCCAAAAATCAAATGACTCGCTAGCTTACCTGCAAAAGTAGTCTCTTCCACGGTTTTTTGATTGCTTAGCAAGTCTATTTGAGCTGATTTTTCAATTAAAATATTCCATTGGTGAAGGTGGTGAGCATTGATTGAAAATCGAAACGGCATATGCTCAGGTCTAATCGTAAAGCCCATTTGCACATCAAAAGGTAGTTCTTGGCTGTCTTCGGCACTGAAGTTTTTCAACCGTGCACCCATGTTTTTGATTGCCAATCCATAACTGATTTCTTTTTTTGGATGTTTGAAATACCCTCCAAAATCAGCTAAAATTGCATAAGCAGAATACGTATCAATGGTAGAGCCCACTAATTTTAAATTCAGCCCAATTGAAATATTATTGACTTTTCTAGCATGGCCGATAGTAAGTGCAAAATCATTGGCATTAAACACATTAGTAAGGTTTCCAGCGGCGTCGGTACCTTGAAAGCTCCCGTAGTTGATATACTGTAATGAGGCTGAAAGATTGCCTATGGATTGTAGTTTTCGTCCATAACTAATTGTAGATGAACTGGTTCCTGCCCATAAGGGGGCGAAATTTATTTTTAAATAGTGTTTTTTGATGCTGTCATTTAGCGAAGGATTATTCAAATATAAACTTGGGTCATTGGAAATTGGAGACACCTGTTGGCCACCGAGAGAGGTAGTAAAAGCATCGGAAGCTCCCTTTAAAAATGAGTAACTAGCCCAGCCTCCATATTGGCCCTTTGATAAAAAAGGTAAAAATGCAATTGTGATTGTAAAAATTACTTTTTTTTCAAAAGTCATCAATTCCCGTTTTCGTAAATATTTTACAAAATAAACGTAATATGAGTACAAAAAACACAATTATTGAAATTAATAATTAGGAAATTGGACTATAACTGAATTAAATTTGACATTATTTAAATTAATTTATCCAAGAAAAATAATTAAAGTGATGGCTGAAAAAGCGAAAGAATTTTTGTACGAATACCTTAATAATGCCTCGCCAACTGGTTTTGAAAGTCCTGGTCAGCGAATTTGGCTTGACTATTTGAAACCTTTTATCGACGAAACAATCGTAGATGTATATGGTACCGCCGTTGGAGTAATTAACCCTGGCCAACCCTATTCAGTGGTGATTGAGGCTCATGCCGACGAGATATCATGGTTTGTAAATTATATTGATGAGAATGGGTACATTTTTGTCAGAAAAAATGGAGGCTCCGATGCCCTGATTGCCCCCTCAATGCGTGTTAATATACATACCGAAAATGGCCCTGTAAAAGGTGTTTTTGGCTGGCCAGCTATTCATGTGCGTGATGCAGCCAAGGATACTGCTCCCAAAGTGACCGATATTTTTATTGAAGTAGGAGCTGCCAATAAAAAGGAAGTGGAGGAGATGGGCATCCATGTTGGCACGGTGATTACTTTTGAAGATGGCCTCATGGAAATGAACAATCGATATTATGTGGGTAGAGCTTTGGATAATAGAATGGGTGGATATATGATAGCCGAGGTAGCTCGCATGCTGAAAGAAAATAATGTACAACTACCTTATACTCTGTATGTTGTCAATGCCGTTCAAGAGGAGATTGGACTCCGTGGGGCTGAAATGATTGTACGAAGATTAAAGCCTAATTTGGCCATTATCACCGATGTAACACATGATACTCAAAGCCCCATGTACAATAAAAAGGAACAGGGTGACCTCAAATGCGGCAGCGGCCCTGTGATTTGTTACGGACCAGCAGTGCAAAATAATGTTCGTGATTTTATCATTAAAGTGGCCAATGAAAAAGAAATACCATTCCAAAGGCAAGCCGTTTCAAGGAGCACGGGTACGGATACAGACGCCTTCGCTTACGCAACCGAAGGGGTAGCTTCTGCATTGATTTCTTTGCCATTAAAGTATATGCATACCACAGTCGAAACCGTCCACAAAGACGACGTGCAAAACGTCATAAACCTGATTTATGAATCTCTTTTGCAGGTTAATGGAGAAGACGATTATCGCTACTTATGATTATTAGGAATGTAAAATATAAAAACTAAAAAAATGCAAATAAACAGAAGAGATTTCATTCAAAAAGCTGGCATTTTTGCGGCTACTCCGTTGTTAATTAACGAGTTATTAGCTTGTCGTGG
>JAZKGO010000012.1:0-2174 GCA_040385875.1 Bacteroidota bacterium | reverse complement strand
GGAGAAAATATTAAAACCTCTGATGAATATAAAAAGATAGCAGAAGGTTTAAATAGACAAGGTGAAATTTGCAAAGCTGCTGGTTTAAAAATGGCTTATCACAACCACCATATTGAGTTTTTGCCATTAGCAGATAAGGGAATAGGGGAGGAGATACTCCTCAATGGCACAAATGCCGAATTAGTGGACTTTGAATTAGACTTGTATTGGGTGGTAAAAGCGGGTCAATCACCACAAGATTGGTTTACCAAATATCCCGATAGATTTAAATTAGTGCATGTGAAAGACCTCTATCCAGTTGAAAAAATGGATGAGATTCTAACAAAAGAGAAACAAAATGGCTTCTGGCCAGTAGGCGGTTCCACAGAATTGGGTAAAGGACGAATAGATTTCCCAACCATACTTTCAGCAGCTAAAACTGCTGGAGTTGAATATTTTGTAGTGGAGCAGGAAAGATTTGATGGCTCAACACCATTTGACTCAGCTAAATTGGATGCCGAATACATGAAGGCGTTTAAGTTTGCTTAATTGAGGCAAAGTGTTGTCAGGCAAATAGGCAGAGAGATCCGAAATTCAAAATTGGTAGTAATTTCCAAAAAACAAAAAAGCTCCAAATTATCGGAGCTTTTTCTCATTGTCTATTGCCTAATTTTACTCTTTGCCTTTTTCTAATCCAACTTCAACACCGCCATAAACGCACTCTGCGGTATCTCCACATTCCCCACCAAACGCATTCGTTTTTTGCCTTTTTTCTGCTTTTCTAATAGCTTTCTTTTACGAGAGATATCGCCCCCATAACATTTGGCAGTTACGTCTTTACGAAGTGCTTTTACAGTTTCTCTGGCAATTATTTTCAAACCAATGGCTGCTTGGATTGCAATATCAAATTGCTGCCTGGGCATTAATTCACGTAATTTTTCACATAATCTACGACCCCATTCTTGGCTTTTATTTCTGTGAACAATGGCGGAAAGTGCATCCACTTTTTCGCCATTGAGCATCACATCTAGCTTTACCAAATCACCTTCACGATTACCCAAAAACTCATAATCCAATGAAGCATAACCTCTTGAAATAGTTTTCAATCGATCAAAAAAGTCGAAAACAACTTCTGAGAGCGGCATGTCAAAAATTAATTCCACTCGGTCTGAGGTCAGATAAATTTGGTTTTTTAGCATTCCTCTTTTATCCATACATAAGCTCATAATCGCACCAGTATAGTCGGACTTCGTAATGATTTGTGCTTTAATATAGGGCTCTTCAATGGTATCAATAAAGTTTGGCTCGGGCATTTCTGAAGGAGCCGAAACCCAAATCTCTTCTTTTTTGGTGGTGATTACTTTGAATCTTACTGAAGGTACAGTAGTAATTACAGTCATGTCAAATTCACGCTCCAAACGCTCCTGAACAATTTCCATATGCAACATTCCCAGAAAACCACAGCGAAAGCCAAAGCCTAAAGCTGCGGAGGTTTCGGGTTCCCAAACCAGAGAGGCATCGTTTAATTGAAGCTTCTCCATGGCATCACGTAAATCTTCAAATTCTGTGGTGTCTACTGGATAAATTCCGGCAAAAACCATCGGTTTTACCTCTTCAAATCCTTGCACTATATCTTGTGTCGGTCGGTCACGATGGGTGATCGTATCGCCCACTTTTACTTCTTTGGCTTCTTTTATTCCAGAAATTAAGTAGCCTACATCACCTGCAGAAATGGTATCTTTAGGCTCTTGCTCAAGTCTTAAAGTACCAATTTCATCTGCATTGTATTCTTTACCGGTAGCAACAAACTTTACTTTGTCGCCTTTTTTGATCGTACCATTGATAATTCTAAATATTACCTCAATCCCTCGATATGAGTTGAAAACTGAGTCAAAAATCAAAGCTTGAAGAGGTGCATTTGGGTCACCTTTTGGGGCTGGAACACGCTCCACAATGGCATTTAAAATATCTTCGATTCCAATTCCTTCTTTACCTGAGGCATGAATAATTTCGTCACGATCACAACCCAATAAATCAACAATTTGATCCTTCACTTCCTCTGGCATGGCACCCGGTAAGTCTATTTTATTTAAAACAGGGATGATGGTTAAATCATGATTGATTGCCAAATATAAATTACTAATTGTTTGAGCCTCAATACCTTGTGAGGCATCCACAATTAAAAGAGCGCCTTC
>JAZKGO010000011.1:0-6615 GCA_040385875.1 Bacteroidota bacterium | reverse complement strand
GGCATTTGGAATAATACTGGATTCCAGCAGGGAAATCGCAAAGATTCATTTTGGACCCCATTGGCTACCTCAACAGGTGCTGTCCAACTACCGTTTTCCTGCCGGCTCACCCAAATTCCAACATCGTTATCTCCTTCATCAGTTCCACCAAACCAAGCCGTAACGAGGCCTTTTGGTGTTTCTGCGATAGTGGAAGCATGGCAAGAAGGAAAAGGTGCTTTTTCGTATATAAACTCCGATTGAGTGATTTTAAATTGTGAAATAATAGCATTCTGTTTTGCAAAAAACAATAAAAACAAGAGGGCAAGGTTGATTGAGAATTTTGAATTTCTAATATTTATCATAGAATTGTTTGATTTTGACAGTTAATTGATCGTAAATAGGTTTGGTAAATTCAATAAATAAGGTTTGTGGGGGTGGTGGCAATTCCTCTTTCATTTTAATGGCTAGTTTATCTGCTGTGGAGAGTGCTCTTTCATCTCCATTGAAATTTGCCCAATCATTGATCCAAATAAATTCGCCTCCTAATTCTTCCTTTTTAATCAGCCTATTGGATTGATAATCAATCATTTCCATTAATAAAACACCTGCTGACCTTACTGTTTTCTTATTTTTAATTAGGGTTGCGTTTACTTTGCCATAGACGGCTACTTTTTTACCGCCTATTGTTGCATCGCCAGTTTTAACACTGTCTTTACTAGTAAGGGTTTGTCGGTCGGTTTGGATTAGAGTTTCACCCACAATGAAATCAACAAATTCTAAACGAACAATATGGTCTGGCTTTAGGTTTTCAGTTTTAGCTTCTTCGGGGGTATAAAATCGGATGAATTTGTTTAATCTTCTATTGTTTTTGGCAAATTCATCTACCTTACTCAAAAAATATTCGTTGCTATATTGGTACATTCTGGAGTTGATTCTAGCTTGTTCCAATACTACATGATAAGAGCCAAAAAATAGGGCTTCGTTCAATTTATTTCGAATATCAATAGTATTGGGAGCAAAATTTAATACTTTTTCATAATGGTTGTAAGCCGATCTTGCGTCTAATTTATTATTCGTGCTTTTAGCTGTATTCAAAAGACGATCAGCCAAACTAATTCGTTCATTTACAGCACTTTCTCTCACACTTTCAGTTTCTTTATAAAAGGTTTTAGGGCTTACAATTCTACGGCAGGCGGTACATCGCTCAATGGTTTCTTGCATGCGATTCAATTGATTGTAATAGTCCAAAACATTCTCCCAACGAAACTGCAAATTGGCATTTTGATTTCGACTAATATCGCTTAGAAGTTCTTCAACGGCACTATTATAAGCATTTGGGAGTACTTGAAGTGCTTTTTCGTTCTTTGGATCTGATTTAAGTTTTTCTGCAGCTTGCATCACAGCCTGGTAATAGTTCCCCTTTTCGAGCGCTTTGGTACCCGTTTTTCGGCAAGAGATTATCCCGAAAAGCATTAAAATTATGATAATTCTATTCATGGCAGGAGGTTGTAAATTTTTGCAATATACAATTTGAAAATCTATTTATCATCCTATTAAGAGGTAGTTAAGTCCAAAAAAATGAAAAAGATTAGCTTTTTATTCTATGCTTAATTCAGCAATTTTCAGGCAATAGGATTGACTGAAAATAAAAAATAGTTGTTTCAGGAGAATGGAATGAAGCATTCATGATAAATTTTAGACAAACAAGGGCATGAATCTTCTATTCTGTTAAAATACAATTCCATAGAATAGGGGGTTGCATCCTCCATTCTATGGAATACTGATAAAATAATTAAAAATAGCTTCTTCGTTAAGCGGATAAAGCGATCGGAAAATAGCCAAGCCCAATCAAACAATTCAATTCAGAAAATCAATTATTTTAAAATTGCAATTTTTTCAGCAATGGAACCTCTCTCTCCTTTTCGCATAATCCATAAAATGGTTCTAGTAAAATAACTTGGATTGGTTATTTTGCTTGCCAAAAATTCCACATTTTTATCCATCCCGTTGACATAGATTTGCCTTTCAGCGTTTTTTAGAAAGGCTAGTTTTTTCGCATTTTCCCATGAAACGGTTCTGGCCACCTTTATACTAAAATTAACTATCCCGTCAGATTCCGTATCTAATAAACCCGTAAATAATCTGAAAGGAAGCCATATTTTCGAAAGTTTAAGCTTTGTATCGTCCATCAAGCCAGAAATAATTGCGTTGATTTGTTTAAAATCTTTCTCTAGTTTCAGAATCTCATTCTCTGAGGCAATTTCAGCAGCAGCGATTCCCAAATCTAAATTAATATGAGCATTAATCCCCAATAGTAAATGTTGAATAACCGTGATTTGGTTGGCTTTACTAGCCTGAAAAGCCGTTTTCCAAGATTTGGTTGGATCCATATTTTTACTAAATTGCTCAAAAGCTTGAAAATATCTTTTTGCAAAAACAATATCCAATTTTTCCATCCTTTCGCCCTCCTCAAATAGATTATTGAATATTCCGATTTTAACCGCAATGGTCATTTGCCGATACAGTACCGCAAAATAACCAGCAGATGACTGATTTTGCTCAGCCCAAAAAATGATTTTATCTAACCGAGTGATTACCTCGTCTATAGTAGTTATTTCTTCAATCAATAAGTCCATTTACAATAATAGTATTTGTAGCCGATAAATGCAATTGAAATAAAAAAATAGGAACGAGCCTTTAGACCCATTCCCATCTTTTTGAAACACTCATTTTGACTAATTAAGCCAAAATATTTTTTGCGAATAAAACACATTTACCCACTTCAATTATTGCATTAGATCCGGGTGGAATTTCATACTCTAATTCAATACTAGCCGGAAATTTATACCCTTTTTCTTTCATTAAAAGTAAAATTTCTTTTATTGGTGTATCACCACTTCCCCAAGCCAAATTGCCCGAACCATGTGCTTTATTGGTACGGTCTTTAATATGCATACTCGTAATTCTATCATGCTTTGCTTGAATAAGAGCCAATAAAGATTCCTTGGTATTGGTACCTCCTACCGCTATATAATGACCACAATCAAGATTCAAAGAATTATAAGGTGATTGAGCTAAGGCCTCATCCCATAAGGTATCAGTAGCCTGTAAATGAGCATGATAGCCTACATAAACTTGGTGTTTTGCACCCAAATCTCCCAGTCTTTTTGTTTGTGCTGGGTCGGTTGGTAGCTCCACAGTAACAGAAGTTGCCCCTAGAGCTTTGGCAGCCCGCATGCCATATTCTACTTCCACATCAGAATTATTGGCACCAAATGCATTCGGTTTAAAAGCATAGATTTTGATGCCAGCTTTTTTGAATTTTTTACCCACTTCTGCAAATTTGTCCATAGAAACGGTGGCTCTCCACTCTGCTACTTGTTTGCCATACTCAGCCATTTGCTTGCGTTGCTCATCAGTCATTTGAGGGCGTTGACCAGGCCCTGGGCCTTGACCTGGAGCAGGTGCGCCAGCGGGAGGAGGACCACCCGCCGCTTGAGGGCCTCTTGGTGGGCCACCTGCTGGAGGTCCCATTCTGAAAGGTGCTTTCGGTTTTCCAGCAAATTCTTCTGCAGGGTCTCCCATCATTTCGATGGCAGAAATATTGCTTTCAAGGCAAAAATTTATTAGTTGATCCACATCATGAGGCATGCTTCTAAATGAATAGGTAATTACCCCAATTTGTACACCCCCAAATTTTGAATTAGGTTTCAATAATGATTTCGCCATCAATTGGCTATCGACAATAGTCAAGCCCAATGTAGCCAATGAGCTAATGGTCAAGAACTTACGTCTTGATATTTCGTTTTCTATCATAATTATTTTTTGTTTTGGGATGTAAAGGACATCCATTTGTTTAGATTACAATTTCACTAAACTAAGATAATCATTAAAAGTTGATTAGATTAATTTCCGTGAAATAAATGTGAAATTTAGGAGATATTTTATTAACAAATTTATAATAATTGAATTGAGAATCTTAGTTTAAAGTAAAAAACTTGGTCCACTTTAGATTAATGAGCCCTATTATTCGACAAATGGGTATTTTGAATAAATCTATTACAAATGAATCCAAAATAATTTCAAATAATTAGACAATTGCTTAATTAAAAATTGTCAAATAAGATTTTAATTATATATTTGCCTAAATATAAAATAATCAAAAGTATGAACAATCTATTCAGAGCCTTAAACGATGCCACCAGAAGGGAAATAGTAGAATTGTTACATAAAAAAGATTTAACTGCCGGCGAGATTGCGGATAATTTTAACATGTCAAAGCCCAGCATCTCTCATCATTTGGATTTATTGAAACAAGCGGAGTTAATATTGTCGGTAAAAAAAGGCCAGTTTATTCATTACTCATTGAATAGAACTGCATTAGACGAAGTAATGGATTGGTTTATGACTTTTAAACCAACTACTCCTGAGAAAATTGAATCAGTTGAAAAGCCAAGAATTAGGATAATGTTGACTGAATAAAAGTGCTTTGCATTAGGTTTGAATTACACTTTAAACTCCAAAGAATTCATACAGTTAAAATGATCTTTCGGGCATTGGTCAAATCCAATTTTTGAGCAGGGTCTGCAGTTCAAATTATTATTTTCAATCAACTCATAATCAGTCTGATAAGGGTACATCCCAAAAGCTGGAACCGTATTACCCCAAATGGAAATCACTTTCTTTTTCAATGCTGCTGCCACATGCATCATACCTGTATCATGCGTATAAACAATTGCCGCTTTTTGAATGATTGACGCCGACTGATTTAAATTGCATTTACCGCACATATTGATGAGGGCACCTGGCCAAAAAGAATTCCTCAGAGTTAAAATAAGCTCCTCTCCCTTTTCAAAATCCTCAGGCCCTCCAATTAATACAATAGGAATTTGAATGGTTTTGCACAACTCGACCATCTTATTAATAGGTAACTTTTTAGTTTCATGTTGCCCCCCGATGGCATAAACAGCATAATTCTCAAAATTCACCTTACCCATTCCCCCAATTTTGAACTCATCTTTATCAGGAATAAAATAATCCAAACCAATATTGTCATTAACGACCCCAAAGCTTTCAACCGTTTTTAAATATCTGTCAACAATATGAACTGGAGGCATTTGATTAATTTTCCCAACAGAGTTCACAAAACTGAAATAATGACCTATGAATTTTGGAAAAGTAAAATTTACCAATAGCCATTTTTTGAAATTCAATTTATCGAAACTATAAGATTTCACCCCTAATTTCCATTTGATTTTCAAGGTTCGAATATTGTGATGAAGATCAATCACATAATCATATTTCTCCTTTTTCAATTGATTAATCAGCTCATTGTCAGACTTATCTAACAAAAAATATTGATCAACATAAGGATTGTTCTCCACTAAAGTCTTGTACGATTTTTTAGTAGCATAATGAACCTCTGCATCAGCAACTTGTTGCTTCAAACAACGAATTACGGGTGTGGTTAGGACTATATCACCGATGGATGAAAATCTTAAAATGAGAAATTTAGGCATAGGTGCTTTTCTTTTTCAATAAAAACGCCTCTATTTCAGAAAGGGTTAAAGCATTGAATGTCATCGACTTAACCAGCCCCCCTTTTCGGGCATTTGCCAATCCATAATGCATATCTTGAAAGCCAGCCATTTTATGGGCATCGGGATTAATGGAAAGCATCACTCCTTTTTCCATTGCGTAATAAATCCAACGCCAATCGATATCCAATCGATAGGGACTCGCATTGATTTCTATCACCACCCCATTGGCGGCGCAAGCATCGATAATCTTTTGGTGATTCACTGGATAGCCAGCCCGTTCCAAAAGCAAACGACCCGTTGGATGCCCTAAAATAGTGGTATAAGGATTTTCAATGGCGGGTATCAAACGACTCATTGCTTTTTCCTCAGTCATTTTCAGATTGGAATGAATAGAAGCCACTACATAATCAAAGCTGGCCAATACATTATTGTCATAATCTAAAGACCCATCTCCTAAAATATCTGATTCAATTCCTTTTAAAATCTTAAAAGGGGCCATTTTTTGGTTTAATTGATCGATTTCACGATGCTGCATCTCGACACGTTCCTCTGGAAGACCTTTTGCGTAAATAGCAGTTTTTGAGTGGTCAGCAATGCCAAAATATTCGAAGCCAAGGTCTTTACAATGTTGGGCCATTTGCTCCAATGTATGCACACCATCCGAATAGGTAGAATGGTTATGAAGTATTCCTTTCAAATCATTCCAAACTACTAATTCTTCATTTTTATATTTACCCGCCCATTCCCACTCATGTAATCCCTCACGCATTTCAGGAACAATAAAAGGCAAATTCATTTTTTGGTAAATCTCCGATTCCTCTTCAAACAATTGATTTACAGCCGTTTGCAATAATGTTTTACCATTTGCTTTCACTGCCAAATGCCTTTCTGAGGCTGAATACATGAAACATTTTGCAGCAAAATCTTTATTGCTAGCAAAAATAATTTCAATCGGTATTTGCATTTCAGCCATTTTTCCACGCCAAATAAAAGGAGAAGAATAAGAATAAGATTGCTCTAATTCGGTAATAGAACCCAATTTTTCAGCAAAGGAGGTGATAGAATCATCTGCGACAACTATTTGAATCAAGTC
>JAZKGO010000010.1:69148-73442 GCA_040385875.1 Bacteroidota bacterium | reverse complement strand
CATTAGCTTCGGTAAGCTTTAGCAACGATGCTCAGTTAGCCACACCAGCGGTTCCAACGATTAGTTCGGTTGCGGCCGACTGCACGGCAGACGAAATAAGCAGCATCAGTAATTATGATGCGAGCGCCACCTATACCTTCAGTCCAACGGGTCCAAGTGTAGGAGCTTTAGGCTTAATTAGCGGCATGGTAGGCACGACCAGCTATACCGTTACAGCCTCGAATGGCAGCTGTACCTCATTAGCTTCGGTAAGCTTTAGCAACGATGCTCAGTTAGCCACACCAGCGGTTCCTACGATTACCACCAACAACGGCCTAGCCTTAACCTGCGCTGTACCAAATACGACCTTAACGGCCAGTGCGGGAGCGAGTTATTTATGGAGTACTGGTGCGACCACTCAGTCTATTGACGTAAGCACCGCTGGCACATTTACTGTAACGGTAACCAACGGTAATTGCAGTGCTACTAATCAGGTGGTTACAACGCTTAATCAGTCGACTTTAGTAGTTAATGCGGTAGCCACCGATGCAGTGTGCGGCGGAGCCAATGGTAGTGCAGCCTTATCAGCGACAGGTGGTAACGGCAGCTATACCTTTACCTCATCAGGTGGTAGCCTAGCAGGTTCAACCTTAACGGCAGCAGCAGGTTTTTATACGATTACCGCTACGGATGGTAATGGTTGTTCAGGCACGACTAATGTAACTATTGGTCAATCGATGGTGATGGCGGTTGATGCGGGTCCTGATAAAACAATCAATTGTTTGGTGCCAACTGCTCAAATAGGCCCTGCTCCAGTTGCAGGAAACACTTATAGTTGGACACCATCTTTAGGATTGAGCAATCCTGCGATTGCGAACCCGATTGCTAATCCAGCAATCAACACGGTTTATATTTTGACGGTTACCAATGCTGCTGGCTGTATAACGATTGATGATGTCTTGGTGAAAGTGGATAAGTTGGCTCCTTCTGCAGGTATAATTAATGATGGACTCGAATTATCATGTATCAAAACAACAGCGATTTTAAAAGGTACAGGCGGATTAAGTTACTTATGGAGTACTGGAGAAACTACCGAAACAATCACGGTCAGTACTTTAGGTATATTTGGTCTCACGGTTACAGGTGCAAACGGATGTACTGCTCCAGCAAGCAACACTACTTTTGTGAATCCAGGTCCTATTTCACCAAAATTGGATACATTAAGAGCACAATGTACAATAACGGTTACGAAACCAATCATTGATGCCTGCGGTACACCAGTAACTGCTCAAACAATTGATCCATTGACCTATAGTGTGCAAGGGGAGTTCACCATTCATTGGGTTTTGACAGATGGAATTGGCAATACTGTGACAGCGAATCAAGTGGTGGTAATAAAAGATACTATTAAGCCGGTACCATCTAATTTATTGCCAATTTCTGGGGAAGGAACTGTGGTAGTGCCAATTGCGACGGCTGTGGATAATTGTTCTGGCAATGTCATAGGCACTACAACAGATCCATTGGTTTATACTGTACTTGGTCCACATACTGTACGATGGACATTTACAGATGCTGCAGGTAATACCTCAACGGCCAATCAAATTATCACAGTATTAAAAGGTGGTGTATCAACTAATCCTGATATGAATGTGACTTTGATCAATGTGCCTGTTACTGGTAATCTGAATACAAATGACTACGTAACCTTCAATTCAAAATACAGTAATCCAGTTGGAAAAATGGGAAATCCGAATTCAAATCTTCCAACAATTAATACAAATGGAACCTATAGTTTTGTTTCTGAATTAGCGGGGGTTTATGTATTTGAGGTAAAAATTTGCGAGCCATTGCCTTCAACGGATTGTACTAAGGAACTTTTATTCATCACAGTAATTGATCCAGATAGTAAGGTGACTCCACCAATCGCTAACGTTGATTTAGCAAGTACTATGATTAACAAAACGGTGGTGATTAATACTTTAGCCAATGATAAACCAGGAATGAAAACAATCAATTTGGTGCCAAATTCGGTTAGTCTATTGGATATGAACGGTCTATTATTGTCGGGAGTATCCACCAATGGAGGAATAGCCACAGTAAATACAATTAATGGAAACATAAGCTATACTCCGCCAACTGGTTTTGTTGGAACAGATTCACTTAAATATTCGGTTTGTGATAATCAGGCCGTTTCTAAATGTGCCATTGCTTATCAAATAATTAGAGTATTGAAAGCTGATGCATTGAATTCTACATATGCCTCGGATGATTTTTACAAAACCGAATTCAATACTCAAATTGCTGGCAATGTGAAGTCGAATGATGTGGATCCAAACGGAAACATCACCTTGACAACTGCGCAAACAACTGCTATTACCAATAAAGGCAAGCTCACATTGGGCACCAACGGTAGCTTTACATTTGTGCCAGACTTAGGCTTCTTTGGCCCAGTTGAATTCGCTTATAGTGTTTGTGATGACGGTACGCCAGGTGCTTGTGCGAGTGCAACCTTACACCTTTTGGTGATGCCTCCAATTTTGAACACTACACCTGATGTATTTATCACTTTTGAAAGCGTTGAAATAGCCGACAATTTAGCTAAGAACGACGATGTTTCGGCAGGTACAACTTATGGCACACCGATTGCGCTGGGCACAAATCCTTCCGCTTCGATGCCAGTGATTAATGCAAATGGCACTTTCACTTTTGTAAGTGATAAAGCGGGGGTTTATCAATTTGATATTAAAGTATGTTCGGTAAATCCTCCAAATATTTGCAAGGTAGAAAGGCTTTCAATCACTGTATTGAAACCTACTGTAGCAGATAATCCGCCGATAGCCAACGATGACATTGTTTCAACAGCCTATGCTACCCCAATTACCATTAATACTTTGGCCAATGACTTACCTGGTCAGCCAATTAATGTTTTGGTGCCAAGTTCTACCTCCATCATTGATTTGAATGGAGCTGCGGCAGGAGTGAGTGTTAATGGTGGAACAGCCACAGTGGATCCGACGAATGGTAAAATTACCTATACTCCAGCGGCTGGTTTTGAAGGTGTCGATACCTTACAATACAGTATATGTGATAACCAACTCATGCCAAAATGCGCTACAGCTTATCAAATAATTGCAGTTTCTTCTTGTATTCCACGACCAACTAATTTAATCGCAACGGCTAATTCGGCTACGGAAATTAGAATTAAATACACGGATAACTCATTCGATGAAATTGGTTTTGAAATCTATTGGTCAAATGATGGAAATAACTGGCAGTTATTGGGTAATAGAACTACTGAAAATACCACTACTTTAATATTTAGCACAGGTTGGCTACCAGAAACTAAATATTATTTTAGAGTGAGGGCTGTAGGTGAAAATTGTTATTCGATCTATTCAAATGTGACCAATGTAACAACATTGCCTCCAGCACCTGTTAATTTGGCAGCAAATGGGGTAAAAGTTTCTCAAGTCGATTTGAGCTGGACGAATACCTCAAAAACCGCAACAGGCATTGAAATGCAGGCCGCCACTATTACTGGGGCTACTTCTGATAGTACATTTGTAACCATCAAAACATTGAATACTGTGCCAAATGCGGATCAGGTTAAGGATCTATTAGGAAGTACCAAATATCGTTATAGAATACGCTATATTAGTCCTAGTGGCTTCTCGGCATGGTCAAATATTGCAGATGCAACTACGCTTATCATTACGGCGCTTGAAGAAGAGTTAAGTATTGAACAGATACTTATTTATCCAAATCCGGCGAAAGAATTCATCTATTTGAAACCTTTGACTAATGTCGTTGGTAAAATCACTACGAGAATATACAATGAGGTCGGTATCCAAATGTTAAGTCAGGATTTCAATGGATTTGCCGAAGGTAGAGTAGAGAAACTGAATGTTTCGAATTGTAATTATGGTATCTATTTCTTAGAAATTTCAAACAAAAAAGGGAAAATTGTCAAGAAAGTACTGATTCAATAATAATGGATTAGGGTGCTGCTTTTATTGGAAAGTTTAGTAGAATCCTTTTAGTCTTAAACTTTAGTTCACACAAATAGGCACTCCTTCGGGGTGCCTATTTTGTTTCCCATTAGTGGTACGAGGGTCTCTGACTCCGTGAGGCCTTGCCTTTCGGTTTCCGTATTGCTTATTTCAAACCGAGGTCCCTCACTGAACTTTAGTAGTTGCCTTGTACCTCGGCAGGACAGCTTGGGTCGTCGGCAGGACAGGTTTAATTATTGTCCTACTGACGATAGGAAGTAACTTGCCTTTTATTTTCCGTAATGCTTATTTGAAGTTTGAGG
>JAZKGO010000010.1:55061-69048 GCA_040385875.1 Bacteroidota bacterium | reverse complement strand
GTGACCTTACGTCGGCAGGACAAATATTGCTATGACCTCCGTCTTATATTTCTTTAAAACACTACTATTTAGCTAGTATTTTATACTCATAAGCCCACTAAGTATAATTACTCTATATTGGTATAGTACAATTTTAATTACACAATAATTTATGATTTGAAATACTTATAAATCAGATAAAATCAATTTTATTTTAAAAATATAGTAAAAAGTAAACCTATATTTTAAGTTTTTGCAAAAAAAATACTAAAATATAGAATATTTTAAACCCGCATAAATTGTAACTTCACCTCTAATTTTAGCTACATAATGCCATATAATAGTATTTTATCAATAACTATTTTAAATAAAGGAATTATTTTAACTTTTTTTAAGATTTTTATTCCTTTTTATTTTTTTTTTCAAAAACAACCTTATACTTTCGAATCATCAATATTAAATAAATGCAATTTTAATCTTCCATTTCCGACCGCCAAATGAAGGAGATTAGAATCAAAAGTTCTCATACATAAAACGAGTAGTCTTGAAGAAAAAGTTTCAGGACTAAGTACAATTTGGATGGAAGGATGCCATCAATTCAACAAACAGTTAGAGTGATTTTAGAAATTAGAATTGAGAAGATTCTAAGCTAGGATAAACAATTTTCATCAAACTAAAACCAAATTTTTCCAAATCAGGCTGGGTAGTTAATACCGAGCGGTCGGAGTATATTTCTACTCAGTCTGAGATGGATTTATTTACAAACATCAATCATTTATGAAGAAAATTTACATCGTTTATTTATTGCTCATGTCGGGTCTGGCTTTTGGGCAAGAAAAAGTAATCACCGGAACGGTAAGTTCCGAATCAGAAGGGGCTTTGCCCGGTACTTCAGTAGCAATTAAAGGGACAAATTTTGGAACGGTTACCAACGCTGAAGGGAAATTTACTCTTAAAGTTCCTTCAGGTTATTCTACTATTACAATCAGTACGATTGGTTACAGCACAACAGACATTAATATTGACAGCAAAAGCACATTCAATATCAGTTTGCTAGCCGATAATAAATTGCTCAATGAGGTTGTGGTAACAGCATTAGGTATTACACGTGAGAAAAAATCGCTAGGTTATTCTCAACAGGAAGTAAAAGGGGAGGGGCTTATCGAGTCTCGTTCCACCAACGTCGCCAATTCACTTTCAGGCCGTATTTCGGGTGTGAGGATTAGTGCAAACGGTGGCCCGGGTTCAGGTTCTACGATTCAAATAAGAGGCTCATCTTCAGTTTCAGGCAACAATCAGCCACTGGTTGTGGTGGATGGTGTTCCTATTCAACAACAATTTGACAAACAATTTGGTGGGGGTATTTCGGAGGTTAGCCCTGATAATATCAAAGAAATTTCGGTTTTAAAAGGACCCAATGCAGCGGCTCTTTACGGCTCACGTGCTGCAAATGGTGTAATTTTAATCACCACAAAAGATGGCTCCAATTCAAAAGGTTTGGGTATCGAATTCAACTCAAATTTCACAGCTGAAAGGCCTTTGGTAAAACCTAATTTCCAAAATACTTACGGTGGTGGCTCTGGTTATGCGACTTGGTATTCCGACGGTTGGAGTGGTACAATCACACCAGACGCTTACGATCAATACAAAGCGGCTTATGGCTCAGTTTCGCCTGGAAAAACTACAGGTACTGATGGTACAGATGAAAGCTGGGGTGCACCGATGGATGGTCGTTTGGTTCGTCAATGGTTTTCTGGTAGTGAGGTTTCGCCACTTACACCACAGCCTAACAACTGGGATGAATATTGGCAAACTGGCACATCAAAAACCAACAACTTGGCCTTTTCTGGAGGAAATGACAAAGGTAGTTTTAGGTTAAGTATTGGGCGTTTAGATCAAGCGGGTTTAATGGCGTTCAACGATTTTTACAGAAATAATTTTAAATTAAATTCAAATTATAAAGTTTCTAAATTTTTAACTGCCACTGTTTCTGGTGAATATTTGAAGTCGGGTGGCAATAGAACTTACCAATCAGGTGACCAGTTTATTTGGTCGCATCGCCATGTTTCATGGGATCAATTGGCTAATTATAAAGACTATGCAGATGTGCATATTCAAAGAGCTGTTGCAGGAAAACTACCTGATACTGACCCTGCTAACTGGCAACACACGTTTTTCACCAACCCTTTTTACACAAGTGAATATTTGCCATATACCAATGACAAAGACCGTTTGGTGGGTAATATTGCTTTGAATTTCAACCTAGCTTCTAATTTGAAATTAATGGCGAGATCTGGTACTGACGTTTGGTCAGACACTAGGATTAATATTACAAATTTTGAAAGAGTAAGAAACGGTAATAAAACACCAGGCAGATTTTCGGAAGAAGTTTTGCGTCGCCAAGAAACAAATCACGATGCTTTGCTTACTTACGACAAAGTAATCAACACAAATTTGGCGATTGTGGCTTCCGTTGGAGCTGCCGATAGAACAAATTTTTACAAAAGAAATTTTGCTAATGTAAACGAGCTAGTGGTTGATGGAGTTTATAACCTTTCCAACTCAAATCCAAGCCAAAACTCAATTGAAAGTAGAATTGAAAAATCAGAAGTACAAAGTGTATATGGTTCATTACAAGTGGGTTACAAAAATGCCTTGTTTTTGGATCTGACAGCCCGTAACGACTGGTCAAGTACATTGCCATCTATTGGCCGCTCGTATTTTTATCCATCGGTGTCAGTAAGTGCAGTTGTAACTGATTTATTGAATACACCAAAGTATTTTTTGAGTTATGGAAAAGTACGTGCTAGTTTGGCACAAGTGGGTAACGATGCTGATCCTTATCAATTGGCACAAACTTTCAGAGCAGGAGGTTCTTGGAACAGTTCATTGCCGGAATATTACGAAAATTTAGTGATATCAAACGCCAATTTGAAGCCTGAAATTACAACTGGTTTGGAGTTGGGTGTCGACATGAAATTTTTCAAAAATAAAATTGGTTTGGATGTAACTTACTACGAGCAATCTACTAAAAATCAGATACTTGGGGTTGAGATTTCAAAAGCTAGTGCTTACGACAAACGTATCTTGAATGCGGGTAAAATTACTAATAAAGGTATCGAAGTTGTGCTTTCTGGTAAAGTACTTGAGTTGGCTTCTGGCTTTAAATGGGACCTGGGTTTGAATTTCTCAAGAAACAGAAACAAAGTAATCGAATTGGCTGAAGGCCTAGATACTTATACTTTGCAAGAGCGCAGAGGCTTAACTTCAATCGCAAGAGTAGGTGAGGCTTATGGTTCATTGTTCGGAATCGGCTTTGTGCACGCACCTGATGGACAGATAATTTATGCCAATGGATTACCTGTAGTTGCTACAACTCCAAAATTATTGGGAAATGTTCAACCTGATTGGATAGGTGGTATTTCAAACACATTTACTTTCAAAAAATTCACACTTAGCTCATTAATTGATATTAAAATGGGTGGCGATTTTTATGACGAAGGAACTGGAACTGCCAGATGGACAGGCCAATATGCTGAAACTGCTGTGGGTAGGGAAGAAGGAATAATCGGAAAAGGTGTGATGAATGTTGGAACAGCTGAAAGCCCTGTTTACGTGCCAAATGATATAATTGTTGCAACGAATCAATTGATTGGCTACAACAATCCACGTCGCTACCATGAGGCCTCAATATTTGACGGATCTTATGCAAAATTAAGAGAGCTTTCATTGGGTTATAGCCTTCCAAAAGGCTTGCTAAAGAAATTTGGAATTCAAAATGCTAAATTATCTTTTGTTGCTAGAAATGTGGCTATCCTGTTCAAAAACACACCACATATTGATCCTGAAGTGGATAAATTCGGTGCTAACTCACAAGGTTTTGCTTATGGTGAATTACCAAACGCTAGAAGTTTAGGTGCTAATCTTTCACTTTCGTTTTAAAAGCCCCTAGCCTCCGATGAGAGAGTTTGGTCGAAGATTTTTCACGAATTTCGCCCGAGGTCCGTGCCCTCACAGACCTCACCAAAGAATACCAAATTTAAAAGTTAATGTTTACAGACTTTAAAAGAAAAATTATGAAAATAAATAAAATAATATACCTGCTTCTATTTGCTTGCTTACTTACTGCAAACTCATGCACAAGCGAATTTGATAAAATGAATACGGATCCTAACAATCCAACTGCAATTGGCGCACAGTATCTTTTTCCTTATGCGGTTGAAAAATCGGTGGATAGATATTGGGGTGGAAACGTTCGTTTCGAAAGACTTAATTTGGACGGAGCAATGCTTTGGATTCAATATTTAGCAAGAAATATCTATTCAAATGAAGGTGATAATTATGGTATCACACCGACGTTTTACAACAATACTTGGAAGTCGCTTTACAACGATGGTTTGCTAAATTTTCAAAGAGTTGTTACAGAATCAGGTGTTGATGGTAAGTCGCCAAATGCCAATTATGAAGGGGTGGCGATGGTTATGCGTTCATGGACCTTCTCATTATTGACTGATTTGTACGGTGCAATTCCGTATTCAGAAGCCCTGAAAGGAACATCAGAGACTCCTATTTACACGCCAGCTTATGATTCAATGGATAAAGTTTATGCAGGAATTTTAGCTGATTTGAAAGTGGCGAACGAAAAACTTTCAGTAACTGGTCCTGCTATTTCTGGTGATATTATTTACAGCGGAAATATTTTGAAATGGAAAAAATTTGCTAACTCATTGAGATTGAGACTTGCCAACAGGCAAGCGGCTAAAAAATCGGCTGAATCTCGTGCCATTATGAAAGAGATATTGGCCGACCCTGCTAAATTTCCAATTTTTGAAAACAATGCCGACAATGCAATTTTGGCAAACACCGAAAGCCGCCCATCTAACAACGAATGGCACGAGGTAATGGTAATTGGCAGCCGTACTGACTGGAGCATGAGTAAAACAATTGTTGATAAATTAACTAGTTTGGAAGATACTCGATTGAGTGTGTTTGCCACAAAAAACTCAGCAGGTTTGTATGAAGGTATACCTAATGGCTTACCAGATGCAATAGCAACAACTTATTTGAGCTCAGCTTCTACTTTAGGTAGTTATTTTATAAAAGGAAGCACTCCTTCTGTAATAATGACCTATAGTGAGCTTCAGTTGATTTTGGCCGAGGCGGCAATTGACGGAGATATTGATGGTGCAGCAAGTGCTTATTTCAAAAAAGGGATTGATGCTTCATTCAGTCAATATGCTTTAACTACACCAACTGAGTACATTACTAAATTGGGTGAAGTTTCTAAAGCGAAAATTATGGAGCAAAAATGGATTGCATTATTTGGCCAAGGGGTTGAAGCTTGGACGGAATTCAGAAGAACGGGTATGCCAACTTTTTCACCAACTGATCCTCGTGCTGTGTTTGAAAATGGCGGTACAATTCCAACTCGTTTGCCTTATCCAACATCAGAATATTCATTGAACAAAGCAAAGCTTGACGAAGGTATAAAAATGAATGGTGTGGATAATATGAAAACCAAACTTTGGTGGACAGAATAATTGGGGAATTAGAGGTTTGAAATTAGAAATTAGAAAAAAGACAAGAGTAAAAAGATGAGAGATTGGAAGGTGTTTTGAATTTGATTTTTGGTTTGAATTTGAAATTTAAAATACTGATTATCAAATGTTTACCCCAATAAATTTTACAATTTTTATCATTTTTTCTTAACAAAAACAAAAGAAATTAGTTAATTTTAAAGAACATAAATATGAAAAAATTAATCATTTTAGGTATCGTAGCAATAGCATTTTCATGTAAAGTTGATGATCCATTTGTGGATAGAGTTATTGCACCAGTTTTAGTAATATTTGAAAGTGCTGGAGTAGCAACAAACGGTCTTACAACTGAGCCATCGGTAACTTCGTCGGCAGCGGCAGACCCTACTATTACAATGAAGCTTTTGGAATTGGATAAAACTGGGCTTTTGGATAATAAAGTTGGTATTGATAGCCTTCCGGCAGCTTCAGTTCCTGTAATTATCAAATTTAGAAATGGCACAAAAGTAGCAGAAGGTACAACAGATGCAACTGGCAAATTGGTAATAACTTCCAAATGGAGCACAATGGGTGTAGCTGCCCCAGTATCAGGCAGTTCGGTATTATTAGCCGCATCTGCAACTTATAAAGAGGTACCATTTACCAAATTATTTAGACTTACTGCTACCAAATAAACAAAATGTATCGTGTGAGATTAATACGGTACGAGCTTCAATGTCCTGTAAGGACGACCTGTCTTGTTTCCATGGGTTTTAACCCATGGAAATTGACAACCAACATTGTAACCATGGACTTTAGTCTATGTAAAAACTAAACAAAAAAACAAATTAATAAACAAAACTATGGTAAACAGACGGAGTATTTTGAAGTCGGGCTTGGCCACAATTGGCGGAATGGCTTTGGCACCACATCTTTCACAGGGCGCATTTGCAGGTGCCTCTTTTACAGTTGATAGTAAAAATAGATTGTACTATAGCCCATTGGTACGTGAATACTTTTTGGACGAAAGACCAAACGTTACCGCCATGACGGCCAGATTGAATGCCAACGAAAATCCATATGGTCCACCAGAAAGCACTAAAAAAGCTGTTGCAGAAGCCGTATCAGGCGGTAACAGATATTCATGGAAAGAATTGAATAATTTGGTGGGAAAAATAGCCAAAAAAGAAGGTGTAACTGAAAAGCATATCATGATGGGCCCGGGATCATCTGATTTGTTGGAGAAATTTGCCATAGTTTTATTTGCAAATGGTGGTAATGTAGTTTCTGCTGACCCAACTTACATGTCGCTAATTAGAGTGGCTGAGGCAACTGGTGCTACATGGAAAGCTATTCCTTGTAAAAGCGATTGGAGCCATGACCTTAAAGCCATGGAAGCTGCAATTGACAAGGACACAAAATTAGTATATATCTGCAACCCAAATAACCCAGTTGGTAGCATTACAGCGGGCAAAGATTTGTTAGATTTCTGTTCAAGAGTTTCTGAAAAAGTACCAATTTTCGTGGATGAAGCCTATCTTGAGCTTGCTGAGGGAACAGGCACTGAAAGTATGGTAAGCCTGCTTGCGAAAAATAAAAACGTAATCATTGCCCGTACTTTCTCAAAAATAATGGGTATGGCTGGCCTGCGTGTAGGTTATGCTGTTGCATTGCCATCTACTTTAGAAAAAATCGAGAAAATTACTCGTGGCGGTATGGGTATTTCTCATACTTCAGTTTTGGGTGCAATTGCCAGTATGGAAGACAAAGAGTTTCAAGAAACAACAAAAAAATTAAATACAGAATGTAAAGAATATCTATATAAAAATCTGAAAAAGATGAACTATAGTTATATACCGTCCTATACAAATTTTGTGATTTTTCCGGTCAATGTCCCTGGCAAAGAGTTTCTTTCAAAGATGACATCAAAAGGTATAATGGTTCGTGCTTTTGATATCCAAAAAAAGCCATGGTGCCGTGTAAGTATGGGCACAATGGCTGAAATGGAACTATTCGTCAAGGCATTGGGCGAAATTTCATAAGCATTTTTATCATAGGTGTTTTGATTGGGGAAAGTATTTTTACTTTTCCCAATTTTTTAAAAGAGTATTAAGAAGTTGAGTAGTTCTAATAAGTTAATATTTCAGAGCTATCTATCGGCTTCCTATGCGGTGCCACGATGTCATCAATCCATATAAATTCAAATATTCGGATATTATTTAACCCATAATTTTCAAAATATTTCATCATACAAAATTCATCAATAAATTATGTTTGAAGCAATACAGAAAACACTCATACTACTTTTTTTGATTGGCATAGGGCTGGCCTTAAGAAGCAAAATAAAAAGCAAGACGGAGATCAATGGTTTGAAAGAGATCATTTTGTCGATTGCATTGCCGTCTACGGTGTTCATTGCATTAATGGGAATAAAAATCAGTTTTTCATTATTGATTTATCCCATTGTAATAATAGGTTTTAATTTCTTCTTATTTTTTCTAATACCCTATATCTTACCCATTTTTGGTATTGACAAGAATAGCTCATCTGCACGTACACTTATTATGTTGCTTCCCTCCTTAGCGCCAGGGCTTTCAAGCTTCCCCTTTATCAATGAATTTTTAGGGGTAAAGTCACTGGGTTTGGCTGCGATGGGTGATGTAGGAAATAAGTTTTTCGCTTTGAATTTCTTGTATTTTGTGGCCATGGATATGTATCTTAAAAATCATAAAACCAAAGGAGAGAACGAAAAAGGAAAGGTTAAGTCCTTGTTAATCAGTCTAGTCAAAGAGCCAATCAACATCATTATGCTTTTGGCAATTGGATTAATCTCATTTGGATTTACCATGGATGCCATGCCCACTTTGGTTTCTGAATTAATTGCCAAAACCAGTAGCTTAATGACTCCTCTCGTGCTTATTTATATAGGTTTGGCAGTTCAATTTAAAGAAGGAAAAATAAAGCTAGTGAGTTCGATATTATTTTTTAGGGCGGGTATTACCCTCTTATTCAGTTGGATGATCATTAAAGTTTTTAGTATTCAAGAGGCTAATATGATATTGCTTGCTTTGGTAGTACCATTAAGCTCTTGTAGTTTCTGGCCTTTTGCCCATATATCTGGCATAAATCTTAAAGAGGACCAGAATGAAATTGTAAAAGAGAAAAGAACTTTTGATATGAATCTGGCGATTTTGATATTGGCATTTTCATTGCCTTTTTCGACTATCTTGGTGATGGGCATATTGGCTTCGGGAACTTTTTTTACTCACACTGCTCCCATTTTGTCACTTAGCTTGTTATTAATAGTTTTGGGGCTTGCTCCACATGCTATTAAAAAATGGAAATCAAGTTTTAAAGGCTTGAAAAAGCAAAAATACTTTGAGTCGGCTTATGACAATTAGTGAAAATTAATTCTAATTCAAATCTGTTCAAATATCCCTTAACAATTAACAAATGGCCATTTTCACCTAACCAAAGGTGTTTATGGCCTTTTTTATCAACCAATAGCCATTTTTACTAAATCAGCGGTGTTTTTAGCTTTTGTTTTTTTCATCATATTGGCTCGATGGTTATCAACCGTTCGGATACTAAGGTTTAATTTTTCCGCAATTTCTCGGCTATTTTTGCCCTGAATGATAAATTCTAAAATCTCTTTTTCTTTTGAAGTAATTAGAGAATAAACCGTTTGGTTGCTTTCGTTTTCGGCTTTAAAAATTTTCTTGTTTTTCGAAAGTAAGTCATCTATAATCAATCCGGAAATATCAATTGGGAAGTATTTTTTGCCTTCCATTACTGTAAAGATTGCTTTCAATATCACCTCTTTACTGCTGTCTTTTGTCAAATAGCCAAAGGCTCCATTTTCAACCGATTTGATAATATAATCACTATTATTATGCATGGAGAATACAATTACTTTTACTGTTTTAAAACTTTTGGTAATTAAGCTTATCGCCTCAATACCATTCATATTAGGCATAGTAAGATCAAGAATAACAATATTGGGTAGTAAAACACCTATTTTTTCCAAAGCATCAATGCCATCAACTGCCTCACCAATTATTTCAATCATGGGTTCATCTTCCAAGAGCATTTTCATCCCTTTTCTGACGACTGCATGGTCGTCGGCCAGTAAAATTTTTATCTTCCCCATTTTATTCAATTTATATTTTGAGCCCTAAAGGCTATTTTCTATATTCCTATTCTCGGTACGATTACCGTAATTTTTGTTCCTTTGTTTTTTTCCGATTCAATCAAGAATTCACCATCCAATAGTTCAGCCCTTGTTTGCATATTATTGATTCCACTTCCGCCAATAGTTATTTTTTTTGCGTTCTTTTTTGTTTCCATTCCTTTACCATCGTCTGCTATTATCAAAACCAACTCTTGCTTTCTTTGGTAGAGTTGGATTGATATTTTTTTGGCCTCAGAATGCTTCAATGCATTATTAATACCTTCCTGCACTATTCTATATAAACCAATTTCTATATTTTCGGTAATTCTTTTATCAAAAACGCTGTTGAATTCGATAGGTATTTGACTGCTTATTTTTTGCTTATCTATCAGCAATTTGATGGCAGCTGTTAATCCAAAATCGCTTAATACCGAGGGAGCTAAGTTGAATGAAGCCGATCTTGTGGCTTCAATAGTTTCCACAATTAGGCTTTGTAAATTATCAACTGATTTAATCGTTTTTTCATTTTGTGTGGTATTACTTTTTAGATGTTCAGTTTGCAACCTTAATCCTGTGAGCATTTGTCCAATACCATCATGCAGTTCTAGTGCCAGTCGTTTACGTTCTAATTCTTGCCCTTCAATCAGTGAAGAAGAACGAATTTTTTCTTTGGCTAATTGAAGTTTATACTTTTCTTCAGTGGCTATTTCAAGTTCCTTTTTGGCCTCTATCAAAGCGTAGTTCGATAGGGTTAAGTCTTCGTTGGCAATTTGTAGATTACTTTCTGAATCAGTTAACTGCTTGATAACCAGCCTAATATTATTGGCAATAGGTTTGAAAATTAAGATGCCTTCTAATAGTAATACCGTAAAAAGTAAAACGAATAGTAATAATTCTATCTTTTTAGTATTGTTTACCCTTTCTTGCGCCTCTAAATCATATTCAGAAACAATATTTATCATGGTTTCTAAAAATTTACCCTCATTGGATAAGATTTTGAAAAGTGGGGTATCCCCATCACTTTGTTTTATATTTCCATCCTGCACTAAAAGTTTTGAATTGAAATAGATGGTTTTAAAAATAGGGTCAAGTATTAAGAAAAGGGAATCTATTTTTGGGCTGTTTTTAACCTTAATATTTTTATCTACCTGCAACTGGCCATTCATCAAACCGTTGTGACTTTTGGCCCAGAGGTCAATCGTTTTAACCAATTCGTTCTTATAATTGATAGAATGATTAGTGAAAATGGTTGTATCGCAGAGTAAGGTGGCAGTCTTCGAAAGCTTTTGACTGAGCATCCTCTGCCTTCCTGCAATATTCACTACGTGGGCATCATTTAACGATTCAGTCAAAAACAATTGGATGATAAGCTGGCCTAGCAAAGAAATAAAGGCTACCGCCACCAAAGCCAGTAAATATAGCTTTGTAAGTTTGTTAAATACCTGTTTATCAATTGTTTGCTTCAAATTAGCTGGGTTATCAACCAATTAAAATCCAATATATACTTCGCCATTCTCCACTTTCACTTCGAAAGTTTTTATTTGATATTCCTCCCCGGAAAGGCAAGCCCCTGTTTTCAATGAAAAAGTCTTTTTATGAAAAGGGCAAGCAACTTTAGGCTCACCCAATGTGCTGCCAATCATCCCTCTTGAGAGGGCCATTTGCTGTTTATGCGGGCATAAATTGTGTGTGGCGAACCATTCGCCACGACGAGCAAAATTATAAATTGCAATTTGTTCGCCATTGATTAATGCACATGCACCGCCGTCGGCTGGTACATCCTCCACTTTGCAAGCGAGTTGCCAAGTGATGCTTTCGGTTAATGTCTGAACCATATTTTATGATTTAATGATTGTGATTTTAATTGAATATTTTTTGTTCGTCCACTAGAGGCCTATTTAGCCCATTCAATGGCTTTTTTCTGCTCACGCATTTCGGCAAATTTCACAGAGGGGTCTTTTACCTCTGGTGCATTTACAAAATGGGTGAATCTTTTACGTAGTTCTGGATTTTCCACCACTTCTTTCCATTCGCATGAATAGGTATCAACCATGAACTGCATTTCTTTTTCCAACGCTTCACCAATTCCAAGGCTATCATTCACCACTACATTTTTCAAATAAGCGATTCCACCTTCCATTTTATTGAGCCAAGTGGCTGTTCGTGAAAGAGGTTCAGCTGTTTTGATATAAAACATTAAAAAGCGATCGATATATTTGATGATTTCTGCTGAACTGGCATCTGCAGCAATTAATAAAGCATGTTGAGGCTTTGAGCCACCATTACCACATACGTAAAGGTTCCATCCTTTTTCTGTGGCGATTATACCAAAATCTTTGCTCTGGGCTTCTGCACATTCTCTGATGCAACCGGAAACGCCACCTTTAAGTTTATGGGGTGAGCGTAATCCTCGGTATCTTTCTTCGATTTCAATGGCAAATGATACAGAGTCATGCAAGCCAAATCGACACCAAGTGGAACCCACGCAACTTTTTACAGTACGCAATGATTTGCCATAAGCATGACCAGACTCAAAGCCTGCATTGATTAGCTCCTCCCAAATATCGGGTAGGTCACCCACATGGGCACCAAACATATCGATCCGTTGCCCACCCGTGATCTTAGTATATAAGTTGTATTTTTGAGCAACTTGTCCGATAGTAATCAATTTTTCAGGTGTGATTTCACCACCTGGTATTCTAGGTACTACTGAGTAGGTTCCACCTTTTTGAATATTTGCTAAATAACGGTCATTAGAATCTTGAACGGTAGCATTGCCTTTTTGAAGAATCATTTCGTTCCAAAGGCTGGCCAAAATAGAAGCAACTGGCGGCTTGCATAGCTCGCAACCATCGCCTTTTCCGAATTTATCTAATACTGCATTGTATGTCTTTAATTCATTTATTTTTACCAAATCAAATAATTCCTGACGTGTATAATCGAAATGTTCACAAATTGTATTTCTGATATATACCCCTTGAGCCTTAAGTGTTCCATTGATAATGTCTTTTACCATTGGCACGCAACCCCCACAACCAGTGCCAGCTTTAGTGCATTTTTTGATGCCATCAAAGGTGGTAATTTTATTCTCTACTACTTCATGACAAATAGCCCCTTTACTCACAGACTCACATGAGCAAATAAGTGCATCCTCGGGTAAGCTCATCACACCAGCGCCAGCATCCTCACCTGCTCCTCCACGGGAACCCAACATCAAATCTTCAGGATTAGGAGGTAATATGGTTTTATTTTTAACCGTTTGCAACAACATATTATACTGCTCGGCATCACCAATCAAAATTCCTCCTAAAAGCTCTTTACCATCCAATGAAATATTCATTCTTTTATAGACACCCTTTTGGGTATCTTCAAATACAATCGTTTTAGCATTTGGGCTAGTAATAAAAGGATCCCCAAAGCTTGCCACATCCACTCCAATTAGTTTTAATTTAGTAGACATATCAAATGGAGTGAAGTTTTTTTCACCATCTAATAAATTTGCTGCCACTACTTCGGCCATTTCATAGCCAGGTGCTACTAATCCATAAATCATATGATGTACCAAGGCGCATTCACCAATGGCAAATATGGATGGGTCGGAAGTTTGCATCTTTTCATTTGTAACAATTCCGCCACGAGTACCTACTTCTAATCCCGCTATTTTAGCTAGCTCGTCACGTGGTTTTATTCCTGCCGAAATCACCAGCATATCTACCTCAAGGTGGGAGTCATCGGCAAAAGACATACCATTTATAATGCCGTCACCCGTAATTTCCTGTGTATTTTTATTAAGATGTATTTGTATTCCGAGGTCATTGAGTTTGTGTTCCAAAATTTTAGAGCCCAAATCATCAATTTGACGTGGCATTAATTTTGGTGCGAACTCGATTACATGAGTATCTTTTATTCCTAAATCAAGCAAGGCTTTAGCTGCTTCCAATCCCAATAAGCCTCCTCCAATTACAGCTCCCTTTTTTGCTTTTTTTGCATGATCTTTCATCATGTCTAAATCTTCAATGGTACGATAAACAAAAACCCCGTCTTTTTCGACACCAGGTATCGAGGGTACAAATGGGGCTGAACCCGTAGCTAATACTAAATAGTCGTAGCTTTCAACGAGCCCATGATGTGACCTAATTGTTTTGTTTTCGCAGTCAATATCTACTACTGGATCTGAAAGGTAAATTTTAATATCATTTTCTTCGTACCAACTTAATGGTGCCATTGTCAATTCTTCGATTGATTTTTCGCCAAAGTACTCTGAGAGGTGAACACGGTCATAGGCTACACGAGGCTCTTCTCCAAAAACTACCAGTTCAAA
>JAZKGO010000010.1:41595-54961 GCA_040385875.1 Bacteroidota bacterium | reverse complement strand
ATCCTTATTGTTCTTTAATTCTTTTGAGCCTCTTTCGAATTTTTTGCTTTTACCACTTATAGCCAACCATCCATTTGCCTATTACAATTATTTCATTTACTCTTAATCACCTTTATAATAGTAGCTAATATCTAATTTTTATCGTCGTATTTGAGTATAAATGTGTAATCGTCTGCTTGATTCAAAAAATCAATTAAGTACAAATACTTAATTCGATGTAAAAATAACATATATTTTATAAAAAAACATAAAAAGTGAAAAAAATAATGAAAAAATATACCAAATAATTAATAAAAAACTTGTTTTGTAAATTTTAGTGTCTAAATTTGAACCATAATTTAGAAAAAATACAAAAATAAAGTAGTATCTAAATTGAGTATTTTTACTCATAAATATAAGAATAGTACAATTAAAAGTAAGAATAATATGGAAAATAAGGTAACATTAATAGGTGCTGGCCCTGGAGATATAGAATTGATTACTTTGAAAGGTATAAGAGCAATAAAAAAAGCAGATGTAATACTTTACGATGCTTTAGCCAATAAAGAATTATTAGAATATGCCAAACCTAATGTACGTCTCGTGTACGTAGGCAAGCGCAAGGGTACTTATATATATACGCAAGATCAAATTAATAAGCTGATTGTTGACAACGCCTTAATGTATGGGCACGTGGTACGATTGAAAGGTGGCGATCCATTTGTGTTTGGTCGTGGTTTTGAAGAAATTGAATATGCCCGAAACTTTAATATTGAATGTGAAGTGATATCCGGCGTTACTTCTGCCATTGCAGCACCTGCCTCAATAGGGATACCAGTTACTTCTCGTGGTGTGGCCGATAGCTTTTGGGTATTAACAGGCACCACTAAAGAAGGCAACTTATCTGACGACCTTATTTGGGCAGCTCATTCATCGGCTACCATTGTAATATTAATGGGGATGAGCAAGCTTGCTGAAATATGTAAGCTTTTTCAAAAAAATGGAAAAGGAGAGACGCCCATGGCGATTATCCAAAACGGAACAAAAAGAGACGAGAATTATGTGATTGGTCAAGTGAGTGAAATGGTAGAGTTGGCTGAAAACAAGGGCCTCTCAAATCCTGCAGTAATAGTAATTGGGGAGGTTGTGGGTCTTCACGAAAGTTATAAAATGTTAGTCGAAAAAATAGAAAATAAAAATTTTCACTATTAGTAACAATAATCAATATTAACAATTTCAAAATTTAAGGAAAGACAAAATCAATTAAATATTTCAATCATGAGCAATTCAACGGAAGCAAAACCTTTACATAAACTCGATATATTATCATTCAAGGGGGTGCAAATGCGGACCTTTCATATTACTTGGCTTACCTTTTTTGTTTGCTTTTTCGGCTGGTTTGGTTTAGCACCACTTATGCCAGCTATTCGTGCAGACCTCGGTTTGTCGAAAGGTCAAATTGGAAATATCATTATTGCTTCGGTTTCAGCAACCATTTTTGCAAGGTTGATAATAGGCAAGTTATGTGATACAATTGGTCCACGTAAAACGTATACTGCACTGCTTGCTATTTGTTCAATTCCTGTAATGTGCGTGGGTTTGGCCACTGATTACACCACATTTTTGCTATTTAGATTAGCCATCGGTGTAATAGGCGCCTCTTTTGTAATCACCCAATTCCATACTTCAATGATGTTTGCACCCAATATTAAAGGTACTGCCAATGCGGTAGCCGGTGGCTGGGGTAATTTAGGTGGAGGCATCACTCAATTAGCAATGCCAGTTTTAATGGCTACAATTGTGGGTTTTGGTTATACAAAAGGAGAAGCTTGGAGGCTAGCAATGATTTTTCCAGGAGTCTTATTATTGATAATGGCTTTTGTATACTATAAATACACAAAAGATACACCAGCAGGTAATTATGATGAAATTGTAAGAGAAAAATCTGAAGCTGTAGGAATCAGTTTTTTATCAGCAATATCTGACAAAAGAGTATTGGCTTTGTCATTGGCGTATGCAGCTTGCTTCGGAATGGAAATTACCTTTGATGGCGTGGCAGCACTTTACTTTTTCGACAATTTTAAATTGACTGAAACAGAGGCGGGCTTCTGGGCGATGCTATTTGGTTTTATGAATATTTTCGCTAGGGCAATGGGTGGAATTTTTGCCGATAAAGTTGGCTTAAAATATGGCTTAAAAGGCAAATCACTATTGCTGGCTACGATGCTAGTTTTTGAAGGCATTGGCATTACCATGTTCGCTAGCTCAGGAAACTTTACTTTGGCTGTATTATCAATGCTAACTTTTGCGATGTTCCTAAAAATGAGCAACGGAGCCACTTACTCGATTGTGCCATTTATCAATAAAAAAGGTGTAGGAATGGTTTCGGGGGTAGTGGGCGCTGGTGGAAATATTGGCGGAATGCTAATGGGCTTTTTATTCAAATCACAAAACTTATCTTATTCACAAGCATTCATGATTATCGGCAGTGTAGCTATTGTAATTGGAATAATAGTCTCAGTCGTAAATTTTGAAAAAGAAACTAAACAAGAACCAGCTTACCAATTAGGTTAAACATAAAAAAGCCCGAAAGAGATGAGGGTCTCAATTCGGGCAAAAAAAGTAAAACTCTGTTCAAATCTTACAATTAATCACAAAAAAAATGAAAAAAAACAACAAATGCAAAATTCTACTGCCATTAGTGCTAGTAACCTTGGGTATCTATGAGGTAAATGCCCAAATTTCTTTAACAGGACAAATGCGCACACGTACTGAAGTACGCAATGGCCTAGGCAATTTAGTGCCTATTGGCTCTAAAAAAGCGGGTTTTACCTCGCAACGCACCAGACTTAACTTCGGTTATAAATGGGATAGGGTCACTTTTGGTGCTACCGTACAAGATGTTAGAGTTTGGGGGCAAGATGCTTCCAGTATTTCAAATGCTGATGGCTCGAGACTGATGCTGCACGAAGGTTGGAGTGAAATTACTTTAGCCAATAAAGCGGATACTACAATCAAATTTAAAATGTTCGATCAATTGTCAGTAAAAATTGGTCGCCAGGAATTGATTTATGATGACGTTCGATTGATTGGTAATTTGGATTGGTTACAACAAGGTCGTCGTCATGACATGGCGCTTCTAAAAGGAGTGCATAATGGATGGCAGTTTGACATCGGTTATGCCTTTAACCAAAATAATGACGGCTTTGGAACGGTGGGTACAGGTTATGTGCCTGCCAATATCAGTGCTACCACTCGCACTTCAGCAGGAAATCTAGTACCTACTCCGGCAGGAATTATTCCATTGACGGTTGGCGGTGCTGCTGGGGCTAATAGCTCAAAAACAGGCGGATTGGCATGGGTAAATCCACCCTCAACCAATGGTGCCAGTCAGGATTATCAGTCATTCAAAACTGTGTACATTTCAAAAAAATTCAAGCAAACAAAATTCTCAGGCCTATATTTTCAAGATAATTTTAGAGCTTACAAACTTGATTCAGTGGGTAATGCAGCTACAGGCT
This sequence comes from Bacteroidota bacterium, assembly GCA_040385875.1. GTDB lineage: Bacteria > Bacteroidota > Bacteroidia > Cytophagales > Spirosomataceae > JANMZR01. Next base: position 51,461 of record JAZKGO010000010.1, on the reverse strand, counting down.
ATGTTTATGGTCGCAGATTTATCTCATCAGCCACAACAGACGACTTTAATTACCTTCAATCAAGAGCCAGAAATACCTATGGGTTAATGGTTAACCATACTTTAGGTAACGCTTCAGGTTTTGGCAAAATCGCTTTTCAGGTAGCTTATTATGGTCAAACGGGTAAAGATCGTGAGGGCAACGAAATGGATGCCTACCACTATACGGCAGCGGCAACTTATCAAAAAGGAAACCTCTCATTTACAGGTGGTTATGATGTTCTTTCTGGCAATGACGGCTCTTCGGCATTGAATAACTATAAAGGGTCTAATGGTAAAAATAGTAGGTTTGATCCACTTTATGGAACTCCACATAAGCATTGGGGATACATGGATTATTTCTATGTGGGCACCAACTCACCTGCAGGAGGTTTGAACAATGCCTATATAAAAGCAAAATATGCCACCAATGCAATTTCAATTGGGGCTGACTATCACTTTTTCAGTCTGAATAAAGCTACTAAAAAAGCTGACGGTTCATTAGTAGGTACAAAATTGGGCAATGAAATTGACTTCTTGTTGAATTACAACATGAATAAATTCACCAACTTGGAACTGGGATATTCCGTAATGATGGCAACAGATAATATGGCTTTTGCAAAAGGGCAAGCCACTACTGATGTGGCTGCCAAAGGATTTAACAAAACAGGCACTTGGTTTTATGCCATGATCAATATTCGCCCTGATTTCTTTTACACAAAACCAGTGGCAATCAAACAATAAAAAAGCTAATAATACTAAAATAAAATAATACATACCAATCCGGTAGGCGATGAGGGTCAAATACTTGATTATTAAACACAAAAAAATAATGAAAAATCTGTTCAAAAAATTATTAATCATTAACTGTCTTCTGACTTCGGTTTTGGCTTTTGCCACTAATCCACCGGTAGCAAGAAAAATTAAATTAGGTTTTATTCCATTGACTGACTGTGCGCCATTAGTAGCTGCCAAAGAGCTGGGTTTATTTGCCAAATATGGGGTAGACGTGGAACTTTCGAAAGAAGCATCTTGGGCCAATATTCGTGATAAAGTGCTTTTAGGTGAGCTTGATGGTGCCCATTGCCTATTTTCAATGCCGCTTTCGGTATACACAGGAGTGGGTGGCAAAGCGGGTTCAGAAATGAAAATTGCCATGGTGATTAATAATAATGGTCAAGCGATTACTTTATCAAAAGATTTTTGTGGACTGGTAGGTTATAAAGAAACGAATAAAGTAGCGGCAGCTGTAAAAAGCGTAAAGGCTCGTAAAGAGGTAACCTTTGCCATGACGTTCCCAGGAGGAACACATGATATTTGGCTTCGTAATTGGATGGCCTCTGCTGGTATCAATCAAAAGTCGGTGGGTATCATCACCATACCACCACCACAAATGGTAGCCAATATGAGAGTAGATAATATGGAAGGTTTTAGCGTGGGTGAACCTTGGAATGGGGTAGCAGCAGCCCAAAACGTTGGTTTCACGGCTATTGCCTCACAAGATATTTGGCAACATCACCCTGAAAAAGCTTTAGTAGTAAATTCAAAATTTGCAGAGGAAGAAAGAGATGATTTGAAAAAAGTGATGAAAGCTATTATGGAAGCCTGCAAATGGTTGGATAATATGGGAAATAGAAAAAAGGCAGCTTCATGGCTCACGAAACCCTATTATGTAAATGCACCATTAGCCGTAATTGAGGCTCGTCTATTGGGTTCAAGTGATTTAGGTTGCGAGTTGGGTGTTCAAAAATACAAAGGTGATTACATGACTTTTTATAATAATGGAGTGGTAAATATGCCGAGAAAGTCACACGCCATGTGGTTTTTGGCACAGTATGTTCGTTTTGGCTATCTTAAATCGGCACCCAATTATAAAGCAATTGCTGAAAAACTGATATTAGATGATTTGTTTGCAGAAGTAGCCAAAGAAATGGCTGTACCTGTACAGCCAGATATGAAAGCTTTTAAAACAACTCTGGATGTGAATTTTGACCCAAACAATATAGATGCCTATTTGGCTGCCACAAAAAAATAATTAGTAAACCATAATAAGGGTGGTTTTGATAAAGGTTCGGTCAGGATCACCCTATTATTCAAACATCAAAATTATGTTACAAACAACAATAAAAAATAAATCGATTGATTTGTTCTACTTTTTGGGAAGTATTCTCTTATTATTAGTTATCTGGCAATTGGTCACGATAGTTACGAAAGCTGAAATACCTGGGCCTTTGGCCACATTTACGGTTTTTAAAGAATTAATGGCTGAGCCATTTTACGATCGTGGACCAAATGATAAAGGTATTGGTAATCAGCTATTTAGCTCATTAATCAGAGTATTTTCGGGCTTCGGAATAGGTAGTCTTATCGCTATTCCTTTGGGTTTAATTATGGGAGCTTCCAAAGTGGGAATGAAACTTTTGAATCCATTGGTGCAAATATTAAAACCAGTATCCCCATTGGCATGGTTCCCTTTGGGCTTATTGGCGTTTAAAGCAGCCGAAGGAGCCACCATTTTTATCATTGCAATTACCTCCCTTTGGCCAACTTTAATCAACACTGCATTTGGAGTATCTAGTATTCCTCAAGATCATAAAAATGTGGGAAAAGCATTTGGTTTTTCAAAATGGAAATATGTGACTAAAATTATGCTTCCTTTTGCTATTCCGCATATTATGACAGGCCTTCGCCTCTCAATTGGAATTGCTTGGATGGTAATAGTGGCAGGTGAAATGCTCTCTGGTGGTGTAGGAATCGGTTTTTTTGTATGGGATAGCTGGAATGGACTCTCTTTAGAGAAAATCTTAATTGCGATTCTGATTATTGGTACGGTAGGGCTTCTTTTGGACAAAGCCTTTAATGCAATTCAAAATGCATTTTCTTGGGAAAAAAAGTAAAAAGATTAAAAAAAGCTTTTTTGGAAATTTTAATATTGTCCAAATTGCTTAGTTTTTTCAAATCGTAAAACCTTCAAATTTAAATAATCATGACTAATATAACTAATCCAGTAACTTACGTCGACTCGTCGACAGACTTTCATAAAATTCCACCTAAAACTTCTATTGAAATTTCAGATGTAACAGTTTCATTCAAAGGCCAAAATGGAACCTTTACTGCTATCAAGGATATCAGTTTAACCGTAAAAAAAGGTGAGATTGTATCGCTTATCGGCCATTCGGGTTGTGGGAAATCGACCTTAATGAACACTATTTCTGGGATGGTAACCCCTACAAAAGGCACAGTCATTGCCAATGAAAAAACAGTCAATGGTCCCGGTCCAGACAGAGGAATTGTGTTTCAAAACTACTCTCTATTGCCTTGGTTATCAGTTTACTCTAATATTTATGAGGCGGTTGATGCCGTAATGAAAGACAAGACATTAGCTGAAAAAAGAGAATTAGTCGAGAAAAATTTAGATATGGTAAATTTACTTTCACATAAAGACAAGTTACCAGGCCAACTTTCAGGTGGAATGAAACAACGGGTGGCTATTGCGAGAGCATTTGCCATTAATCCTAGTATACTTTTGCTCGATGAGCCTTTTGGTGCTTTGGATGCACTTACCAAAGGTGCTATGCATATCGAATTGTTGAAACTTTGGAATTTGGACAATCGCAACAAAACAATTGTGATGGTAACTCACGACATTGAAGAGGCAATTTTTCTTTCAGATCGAGTGGTGGTAATGAATAATGGACCTGCGGCCACCATTAAAGAAATTGTAGATATTAATATTGCAAGGCCAAGAAATAAAAAAGATATTGCGCATGACCCAGAGTTTATTCGTGTACATGATCAATTATTGAGTTTGTTGTTTGAGAAATTCTCCATTGAGGATTAAGATAATAAAAATAGATTTCACTGCCCTTTACCCTTCCTCAGAATGGGTGAAGGGCAATTATTACAAATAAAAATACCATAATGACCAATTCAATTTCTAAAATTTCCAATAAAAATTCAGTCAAATCGACCTGCTCCTATTGTGGGGTGGGTTGTGGCGTTTTAGTAACAGATTTGGGCAATGGTAAATTAGCTTTAGAGGGAGATAAGGAGCATGCTTCAAGCAAAGGAATGTTATGCTCGAAGGGGATGAACTTGCATTACACTGTAATGGATAAGTCTGATAGGTTGTTGTTTCCTGAAATGCGATTCAACAGAAATATGCCCCTGCAGCGTGTTTCTTGGGATAGTGCTTTGGATCGTACAGCTGCCATTTTCAAAACATTTATTGAAAAATATGGTCCAGAATCCGTTGGTTTTTATGTATCGGGCCAATGCCTCACTGAGGAATATTATGTGATTAATAAACTTATAAAAGGCTTTATTGGCTCCAATAATATTGATACCAACTCACGTTTGTGCATGAGCAGTGCTGTGGTAGGGTATAAATTGTCACTTGGAGAAGATTCAGTACCAGTTTGTTATGATGATATCGAATTGGCTGATACCTTTTTTGTAACAGGTGCCAACCCCGCCTGGTGCCATCCGATTATTTGGCGAAGAGTGGAGGCGCATAAGGAAGCCAATCCTGAGGTGAAAATAATTGTGGTAGATCCACGCAAAACACAATCAGCTGCACAGGCCGATCTCCATATACAGTTAAAACCAGGAACCGATATCACTCTTTACAATGTAATCGGTCGAATATTGATTGAAAAAAATTGGATTGATAATGAATTCATTCAAAATCATGCGGATGGTTTTGAGGCTTATAAAGAATTAGTTTTTGCAAAATCAATAAAAGAAGCCGCTCAAATTTGCGGGATTACTGAATCAGAAATTTATTTGGCGGCCACCTATATTGCTAAATCAAAAGGCTTCCTTTCCATGTGGACTATGGGTCTCAACCAATCTGTAATTGGGGTGAATAAAAACTTGTCGTTGATTGACTTGCATCTAATTACGGGTAAAATCGGGAAACCAGGCTCAGGTCCATTTTCGTTGACCGGCCAACCCAACGCAATGGGAGGTAGAGAAGTAGGTGGCTTAGCTAATATGCTTCCCGCCCATCGGGATTTGCTGAACCCTGCCCACCGTGAGGAGGTTCAGGCTTTTTGGGGGGGCACTAAAATTGCCGATAAACCTGGATTCACTGCTACCGAAATGTTCGATGCTTTGGCGGATGGTCGTATGAAAGCGATTTGGGTAGTTTGTACCAATCCGCTGGTAAGTTTGCCAGATTTGAAATTGGTAGAAAAAGGACTCAATAATGCTAAATTTGTGGTAGTTCAGGATATCTCTAATCGATCTGATACCCTCAAATATGCCGATGTGGTACTTCCTGCGGCAGGTTGGCTCGAAAAAGAAGGCACGATGACTAATTCGGAAAGGCGAATTACTTATTTGCCTAAAATGGTTGAGGCACCCGGTGAGGCATTAGCGGATACAGATATTATTATCAAGTTTGCCAAAAAAATGGGCTTTGAAAAAGCCTTCGATTATGAAAATACAGCGGCGGTTTATGATGAGCATGTACGAAGCACCAAAGGCACAAATATCAATATCTCTGGCTTAAATTATGATATTTTACAGGAGAAAGGAAGCGTGCAATGGCCTTATCTGAGTGATGAGTTAGAAGTGATAAGTGATAAATTAGTTGATAGAAGCGATGAGATAAATAGGAATATAATACCCACCACTCATAACTCACCACTTGGAACTAATAGATTATTTACGGATAATAAGTTTTATACACCCAATCAAAGAGCCAAAATTCATGCCATTCCTGATGAAAACAAATCAGAGTCGTTAGATGATGATTTTCCATTAGTAATGACTACTGGCCGAATCCGAGACCAGTGGCATACTATGACCAAAACTGGAAAGGTAAATAAACTTAATCAGCACATTGATCAGCCCTATATCGAAATGCATCCTAAAGATGCAGATGATAGAAATATTGTTGATAATCAAGTAGTTGAAGTGCTTTCTCGGCGTGGAAAAGCACAAGTTAAAGTGAAAATAACCACAGATATTAAGCAAGGTGTTTGTTTTATGCCTATGCATTTTGGTAAAATTTTAGGACAAAGTTTTGGAAGAACTAATAATTTGACCAATAGTTTGGTCGATCCTCGATCTAAAGAACCTGACTTTAAATTTTCGGCGATTGAGGTTAAAGTTTATCAAAAACCATCTGAAAAAATAGTGATTATTGGAGCGGGCTCAGCTGGTCTAGGATTTATCAACACCTATCGTGAGCTCAACAAAACTGACGAGATTCATGTGTTTTCAAAAGAAATTTATCCCTTTTATAATAGAGTAATGTTGCCCGATTATATTTCGGGCACGCAAACTTGGGAGCAGTTAGTGAAATTGAGAGAAGATCAATTTGAGACCAATAACATAATCGTACATAAAGGGGTATCAATCGAAGATATTGATCGTAAAAATCAGATTGTGGTCGATTCAGAAGGGGTAGAACATCATTACGACCGACTCATTTTGGGAACTGGCAGCAGAGCCTTCATGCCACCCAATGTGCCAAAAATTCCAGGTATTTTCAATATGCGCTCTCGTATTGATGCCGATACCTTATTGCCTTTTTTGCAAAAATCTAATCCAACAGCTTTGATAGTTGGGGGGGGGCTTTTAGGCCTTGAATTGGCTGCTTCATTGCGAGAATTGGATGTGAAAGTGACTGTAGTACAACGAATTAGCCGTTTTATGGATAGGCAGCTTGATCAACAAGGATCCGACTTATTGCATAAAGAAATCGTGGAGAGAGGAATTGAAGTATATTACAATGATGAGGTACAAAACTATTATGGTACCGAAAAGCTTGAAGCTGTTCGACTTAAATCAGGTCGTAAAATTGAATGTGATGTGGCTGTTTTTGCCATTGGTACTACCCCGAATGTAGAATTAGCCAAAACGGCAGGACTTGAAGTAAATAGGGGAGTGGTTGTGAATGATTATTTGCAAACCTCTGATCCTCAAATATTTGCAATGGGTGAGATTGCCCAATGGAATGGGGAAATGTGGGGAATTACTGCCGCTGCTGAACAGCAGGCAGAGGTGGCTGCACGCTTTTTAGCAGGAGATTTAGCCTCCGTTTATAGGGGAAGTCTTTCGATGAATATCCTCAAAATGGAGGGGCTGAATTTATGCTCATTAGGAATGGTGGAAACGCCTAATGAGCATAATTATGAAGAAATCATTTTCATTGATAAAGCAAAACGTTTTTACAAAAAATGCATTATACTCAATGATCGTTTGGTAGGGGCTATTTTAATTGGTGATAAATCAGAATTTTTGGAATTTAAAGATCTGATTTCCAATAGAATAGAGCTTTCTGAAAAAAGACTACAATTATTGCGATCAGGCAATAAGGCGGAGCCAATTATTGGAAAATTGGTTTGCTCTTGCAACAGTGTTGGAGAAGGTAATATTCAAAAAATCGTGAAAAGTGGATGTACCAATTTCGCTGATTTATGTAACCAGTCTGGTGCAGGTACAGGTTGTGGTAGCTGCCGCCCAGAAGTAAGAGGAATATTAGAAAATGAATTAAAGGCTAAATTAATTCAGGTTTAGTATCCTATTTTTTAAAGTTTAGAAGTTTTAGAAAATGGTTTTTTGAGTTGAGAGCTAGACAAGACAGATAAAAATTAAATAATTACCCGTGCAATATTTCAAAATATGCAATTTACAACCATAAAAATCAACCTAACAGGCGGCATCGTGTCGCCAGGTACTTTGGGGCAAATATTAGAAATAGCTAAAACTGCTGGAATAAAGCAGGTTAGTTTTGGCTCAAGGCAGCAGCTTTTTCTTTCCGTTAAGGCTGATAATGAACGAGGTTCAGGGGTGATTGATCTAAAAAATAGTTTGACTGATTTGCAAATTGATTATGAAGAAAACTTTGATACTTTTCCCAATATAATTAGTTCATATTGTGCTGAGGAGGTATTTCCAACGGGTGCTTGGCTTTCAGAGGGAGTCTATAAAGATATTTTCGACTTGTTTGATTATAAGCCCACTTTGAAGATTAACATCTCAGACTCAAACCAATCATTTACACCTTTTTTTACAGGAAACCTCAATTTTATTGCCTCCAAAATTGACAACTTTTGGTATTTATATATTCGTTTTAAGCAATCAAATAAAATTGTCAGATTTCCAGTTTTGGTGTATACTTTGGAAATTCCAAAACTTTGTAAAGTGATTGAAAGCCATATTGTTGGTAGAGTTTCAATGGAGGAATCTGAGCTTTTCGACCCCATTTTTGAGGAGGTTGATTTTATTTCACAAGCTATTGCTGATGAGCTGGTTTTGCCCAAATTTATGTTGCCTTATTACGAAGGATTTAATAGATATGGTGAAAAGACTTGGCTGGGTATTTATAGACGAAACGAACAATTCACCGTTGATTTTTTGCAAGAATTATGTGAGCTTTGTTTGGAAACAAAGATTGGTCAAATTTGTACTACTCCATGGAAATCTCTCATTATCAAGGGTATAGAGAATAAGTATCGCAATTTATGGGATTTGCTTTTGGGTAAACATGGCATCAATGTACGCCACGCTGCCAATGAGCTCAATTGGCAAGTGGAGGATGATTCTCATGAAGGTTTGAGTCTTAAAAAAACAATTATACGAGAATTTGATGAATATGATGTTCGTACTTTTGGATTAAGTTTTGCCTTGCAAACTAAACCAAAGTCAGAAGTTTTTGGCTCTGTTGTAGTGAAGAGACGTAATACAATCGGCTCATTATTACCTGTTTACGATATATTCCACACCACTAATTTCAACCCGAATACTAGGGAGTATGTTCTTTTTGAAAGGAGTATAAACAAATCGCAAGTGGCGGAAATATTGCAAAGACTTTGTAAGAAATATTATGCCAATATCAGTAAAAATTTAGTGATTCAAACTGAAAAGAATGAAGCCCCCAAAATAGCTCCTGAAAAGCAACGAAATGTTCATCAATGTAAAACTTGTTTTTCAATTTATGATGAACGATTTGGCGATTCAATGCAAAATATCCCTGCAGGTATAAGTTTCAACGATTTACCTAAAAACTATTCTTGCCCAATTTGTGAGGAGCCCAAAGAAAATTTTGAAATGATAATTTCTGAATTGTCTTATTCGAAATAGATAATTGCAACATTATTTTTTAATCTCAGATACAAGGCATTTTTGAATCGTAGAGACAAGGCATGCCTTGTCTCTACATAATAACAAACAATTTATTTTACAAACTATAAAATTTATCCTCTTTCCAAAGCTGCGGATTGTTCTTTATATAATTTGAAATCTTTATAAATTCTTTTTCGTCTCTAATGATGTGGTCATGGAATCTACCCTGCCATTCTGATACAAACCCTAACCGATTTATATGCTTTGTTACTGCCGATTTATAGCTCCCCACTATTGAAGAAATCGAGTTTTTTCCTTGATTTTGAAACCTTTTTTCTCCAACTGTTTTTGGCTCATTTTTGATAGAATCAACATTGCTAGATTCAATTGGTGGAATTTCTAATTGGGGAGGTTTATCATTTCTCAATGAATTAAGAATAATAATTCCATGAATATGATTGGGCATTACAATAAATTCACCTAATTCAATATTAATTGCATGAGTTTTGATTTCATACCATAAAACATCAGCAATTACTCCTATACTAGATAAAGTCATTTTACCATTTGTAATTTCGCCAAAAAAATGCTCTCGATTTTTTGAACATATTGTAATGAAATATGCAGCATCCCAACGGTAGTCCCATTTTTGGAGTCTAGAAGATGAAATTCGATAGATGTTTTTATATTTATCAGGTTCCATTTTTAATTTTTTAAAAAATTCATTCAAATGATTCTAAAATTAAATCGAACGAATTATTTTCAACAGTA
>JAZKGO010000010.1:13400-41495 GCA_040385875.1 Bacteroidota bacterium | reverse complement strand
ATTCCAAATGCGGTCTCATTGGTCTCTTCCATTCCAAGGTTTAAGCCTGAGGTCATTGCCGGGCCTTTTGGATTATGGCAATGTGCACAGTTGATATCCAAATAAGCTCTGGCTCTTTCAGCCAAAGTGCCAGTTTCAGGTTGATTCCAAGTGGGCATTTTTGGACAGTCTTGAAGGGCAGGCATATTTTTTAAAGCTCCATTTTTAGTCCAGTTAATTAATTGGTTTTCAGTACCCTGTTCATAATTATATTCACCATTTAATTGTCTGGCTGAGGGGCCGATGGGAGTTAAAATCTCATTTCGATTATGGCAACCTTTGCATTGATTTTGGTTGGGAATTATATACTGTAAGGATTGTTTTTTGCCATCTATTCCAATATAGTTCACTTCTTTTGTATCACCAGCAACTTCTAAAAAAGCATCTGTTTGTTGCTCATTCCAAATATAGGTCAGCGCCTTCCAAGCTTTCTCTTCATGTATCAATAGTCTGGTTTCCAGTAATTTACGTCCTTTCGATAAATCTCTGAAATCATTTGGAAAATAAAATGTTTTGATAATTACGGTACCAATAGGAAAATCAAAAACTTCATTGGGTTTATAAACAACCGACTGACCTTCAGGTATTTTAACAAACCTTAGCTTTTCAGCATAATCTGAAAAAAGTGGTGTGTTGAGGGAATAGGGAATCAATTCTTTTGTAGGTATTTGATTCGCAAGAGTTCCTTCAAAAAAGTTATAATCTGAGAGCTTGGTTTGGGGTTCAACAGTCGCTTTTTCTTTTTCTAAAAACCCAGAAACGAATAGAAAAATTGAGAAAATTACTATCCAAAATTTATAATTTCTCATCTTATTTCAGAGCTAATTTTAGCTCACAATTATGGTTGGAATCAGATTTGGAAATAGCTTTGAAATTGTGTTCGGCATCAATATTAGCAAAACTTTGGTTGGCATTATTGCGGATGCATATTTTCTTGTCAGCCATAACATTTCCTTCCCTATCAAGTGTTTTGGGATCTACTATGCCATCATAAATGATATGAGGTACATTTTTGCCAAACTTTAATTTAAATCGAAACATCATACCCATGCGCCCTCTTTTTGTCGCCTTAGTTTTGGCCCGTTGGTATTCGTTGTCATGAATGCTGATGGCGGTGGGGTAGGGATAATACTCTTTGTCGTTGATTGGTTTTTCAGCCATAAAATAACTGATAATCCCAGTGCCAAGGCTTTGATTATTGATGATTTTATTTTGAAAGATCTCCACATTGTTACAGGCCAGTAGGAGTATTCCAGTACCATCTGGTACTGTAGCTACTATATTACCTTTTGGCGCAAAATTTGGAAAATTATTGTCGTGTATATGGTTGTTGTATACTTTGCAATTTCCACCTTTTTTTAATACCAAATCAGGCAAATCAAAGACCAAAAGGCCACCCGTATTTTCATATGACTCGCAATCATGAACGATTGCATTGATGGAATTTTCTATTTCAATGCCCGCCACATTATGGTAAGCTTTGGAATTTTTTACCTCAATATTTTTGGATTGTCCGACATAAATACCTGCATCAGAAGCTCCGATAGCAATGCAATTATCAATCATAACTTGCTCACATTGAACAGGATAGATGCCGTATCCACCATTTTTGGGTGAAGGTGTGCCAGTCCATTCGGCTTTGATATTTCTAAAAGTAATACCTTTTACATTCATAGTTTTTACCAAATCCCCTTTACTATCTTGTAAAGTCATGTTTTCAATAGTGATATTTTCAGCATTCGAAATTCTTAAACCCTCAGCGCCCACAGTTTGACCTTTAAAACTCAAAATGGTTTTATCCATTCCCTTTCCCCGAATGATAATATTTTTTTTATCGTCCATGGAAATGCTTCCCGTGAGCGCAATAGTTCCCTCATCAAGTTCAATCACAGTTCCGTTTTCAGCGGTAATAAAAGCTGTCTGAATTTTCTTTTGAAGGGCTGGCTGGGCTACTAATTTTAACGTTAAAAGAAGGAAGAATAATAGGTAAAGGTTTTTCATTTTGCTGATTTTTTCAGACAAATATGCTAAAAAAAATGACCAATACAAAACACCAAAAATGGAGAGACCTATATTCTAAATGAATTAAAATGAGTATCCAATATTTAAAAATGCAAAAACCCAACCAATTTTCTGAATTAGTTGGGTCGAATATATTTTCTGAAATGAAATCAAATTCTTTTCTTACTTACAAATATTTTATAAGTGCCAGTCGCTTGGTTATCGCTATGCCTGATTTGTATATAATATTTGCCAGGAATGAGGCTTAAGACTAGTTTTGAGTTCATAAATGGCCCAGAATTATCGTCTTCTGCGATTAGATTTGTTTGGCTATCTGGGCCGAAAACTTTCATTGTTACATCCAAAAAGCCTTTAGTTTGAATACGATATCGGCCATCTTTAGTAACTGTAAAAGTAAATAAATCTTCTTCGCCTGGCTGCCCAATATTGCCGGTGGTAACATTAGTGCTACTTAATGGAAGCTCAACAGCAGGTTTTAAAACATTTCCTTTTGGATAGATTTTATCACTGCCAATGAATGATTTATCAATCTCAGAAAGTTCAGTGTTTTTTACAGATGAAAAATCATCTAAGGTCCATTCTTGCGGCACTTGATAAAGCATAATTGATTTTTTATCGACCTCAGTACCATTTATTTGATCCACCCCATAAGTTTTAAACATATTGCGATCAACAGTGGATGGACTCCAAAAATTGGGAGAGCCGCCTAAATCTTCATAAACTTTGGGCTTGTTCCATTTAATGCCGCCTTGTGGGTTTTGGTGTTCATGAATCATACCCAAAGCATGACCAAATTCATGTAAAACGACGGCTTTATCCAACCAACCAAAATTCATAGTGGCTTCGTTTAAAGGGATATTGCGGCAATCAGTACCGATATAAGACCAAGAGCCTTTGTTAGGATCAAAGGTGATTCGGATTTCAGCATCATTTGCATCATTAAACAAAAACTTGATATTGCCGAAATTAGACCACTCATTGGCAAATTTTTTTACCTGATTATGTTGAGAAGTGTTACCTTCCATAAATTTTACCCGAAGAGTAGAGCCGTTGATCCAAAGTTTCCTTTTTTCAAACGCCGCTCTTGCTACAGTACTACCTGCGAAATTTAAGATGATTAAATCCTTTGGTTTAAATAAATCTTTTGGCAGTATTCTATCGAAGCAAATTTGTGAATTACTCATAATTTTTATTGGTTTATTTGATAATTATTGTGATCTTATTTCTAATAAATTTTTGTTCCAATACAAAATATAGCGCATTCCTAATTGGAGATTATAGTTTTTTGTATACTTCCTTCTTTTGAAAGAGGAGGTCAATACGATCACTTGATTTGTTTTCAAAAGCGGACTCGTCCAAACATCGTTGGCAGGAATTAAATAAGGATAAAGAGAGTTGAGGCTAGGCCCCATTTGGATATTAATGCCTGTTGCTGTCGGGTTATAGATAGTAATGCTATGATTGGCTCTAGTTATTTTCTGTGAAAATGTGATTGGTACAAAAAGACCAAGAAACAACAAAGAGAAAAGTAGTTTGGCTTTCATTTTCATTTTTTAGGATTAGCATCAGATCCACCCTGACTACTTTGGTATTTGCCCATCAAATAGCCTACAATTGTTCCCAATAGGCCTATCGCTGGAGCAATGGCATCGCCAGCGAGCGATAAGGTGGTCATATACAATAAGCCAGTTATTACTAGTGTAATAGTGATGAGTTTGATGGAGTCGTCAGAATCAAATTTCATTTGAGTTACCAAAAACATTTCGCACAATAGGACAAGACCGCCAAATCCTAAAATATAAAGACCACTTTTGAAATCGGTTTCAGTAATGGAAATGGGTCCTTCCACCATTTCGTTGGTTGGTACCTCATTGATAAGAGAATCTTGACCGAAAGCACAAAAAAACAGGAGGGTGCACAGAGGTATCAATGCAGATTGAATCGCTTTTTTCATTTTCATTTTTAGGTTTAGAGTTTTTAAATAGGCTTTTTAAAAGAAATATCAGCCAACACTTCCATAGCCTAGAAGCTTATCGATTCTAGTTTTCACATAGGAAAAACCAGTCACATTCGCCGCTTTGTTGCCTTCAATGGTATATAAAAAGCCGTCTTCATAGTGATGAACTATCCCGATATGGCCCTTACCCGAAGCTTGGCTTACACGCCACCAAGCTACTATATCACCAGGTTTTGGGATATAATTAGGGTCAGTATGCGCCCAGTTTTTTGCTTTAAATTGATTGTAAACATTTCTGGCACCAGCATTGTATTTAAATGGCATTGAGGCTTTATCACCCCCTGAAGCTTGCAAAAAGCACCAGCTCACAAATGCCGCACACCAAGAAAATCCTTCTCCCAAACCTGCTGGGGCTAGATATTTTTTACAAAATGGCCCCATATTATTTCCACCCATTTCTCTTGCGCCTGCTTTTATTTCGTTAATCGCAATTTGTAAGGCTGCCCTACCAATGCCCGTACCCCCAAAACTTATATCTGGCATGATATCATAAGTGGTATCGAAAATGGTAATGATCGGTCTTGGATTTGTTAGCGCCCACCAGGTGATATCTCCTACTTGGCCATCCACTTCAAGGGGTTTACCATGCTTGTCTAGATGCTTTGCCTGAAAAGTTCGAATAGCGTTGTAGGTACCTGTTCCGTATTCGCCATCAATTTTTACGTCGTAACCTAGCTCTTGTAATATTAGTTGTAATTCTGATACTTTGGGACCTGTGCTTCCCTTTTTGAGTACTGCCATAGTATGATTGGTTTAGAGTTTCTTTTTTTGAAATTACAAATTATTTAATTGATTGCAAATCAAACGGTTAAATAAATTCTATCACCTCTATTTTATTGTTTTCTTTGATTTGAAATTTCACTTTTTTAGCGGATTTTAACGTACTGATTTTTGCATTTTTATTCATATTGAATTCTTTATCCAATATTTTTAATTTACCAGTTTTTGAATTATAGAAGGGTAATTCACCGTTTAAATCTAGAATAAAGGTGGTATTTAAGGGCATTTTTTCTTTTTTCGAAACTGACCTCAGCTTCCATTTGATGGAGGAGCCATCCTGCGGTGGATTTTTGATAGTTTGCTTATCAATTTTCACAAGATATCTATAACCCCATTCAAAATTCAAACCCTCAATTGGCTCATATTGAAAAGTCCAGCTTTTATCATTTTTAGTTTTAACCTGCCAGCACCATTGAGCACTTTCGCCCTGGCAAATAACTTGATGAAAATTAATCTCCAATTCATCATGATTTTCCATTTCAGCTTGTTTGGATGAATTTGAATTACAATTCATCAATAAGAAATTCAATACAACCAGAATTTTTAACATTTCATTTTATTTGGACAATATTTTAATTAGGATTTCCCCCTCCCGATATTTTCGGGAGGGGGAAATAACAAGGCAATTATTTTCTTAAATAAATCATTGATGGACCAGGCCTTCCCACATAACATGCTTTTGTAAATCCATATTTCTTAATCACACAAAGGGCTTTTCTCGCCTCCAATTCTTTACTCCCAAAGGCAAACATCAAATGATTTCCATCTACGACTGTCCAGTTAGCTCCTACTTTTTTAACTGTTAAGTTATTGAGATTAAAATTGATACAATCTTCGCCAGCCACCGCTCCAACTGGTGACAAATTGTTTTTAGTAATATAATGCATTGGAGCTCCAGGCCTACCTACAAAACAAAGTTTATTGGTTTGATATTGTTTAATTATCTTTAAAATCATATCAGCTTCGGCTTTGCTTTGGTCAGTATCATAATACCATATATTGCCCGAAACCACTTTCCAACGATTATTGATTCGTTTTACTTCAAGTGAGGTATGGTTCATGCTAATGCAATCCTCAACCAAAGTATTGCAGTTGCAGCCTGTGGCAGTAGGATAAATTTGTTTCAAACCATTTTTATCACCAGTACTAATGCTAGTTCTTTGGCCAATGACGGTAGTGGCAGTGCCTGGAGGTACTTTTACGGTAATCGTATTATTGCCATTTTTTGAAAAAGCAGTGGCCCCATAATGCATGATTGAACCGTAGTTGTAAGGTCCAATATCGGTGGCATCTGAAACATGTTTATCAAAATTATGCTCTTTACCTGCGGTGATATTCGCAAAATTTATGGTGATAAAACCATCCCGATCTTCACGAGATTGCTCATGGTACATACCTGCCGCATGAATCATTTCATGGGCTATGCTCCCTACTGAGCAGCTACCAATGGTGATTTCTTGTGCACCACCTTGCTTGCCTACCCATGAAGCGCAGCCGCTACCGCTTACAAAATTGATGTAATTGGCATCACCCGAGCGAGGGCGCACGCAAAGCACTGTATTGTTATTGATCATATCAATTGCAGCTAAAATATCAGTACGTTTAGGATGGTTAGCCGCTATGGTATACGGTATGATGCCATCTGGCCAGCGCTTATCAGCGCCATCAATCGCTACAGATCCTTGACCTTCAAATTCGACCAAACGGCCAAGAATCATGTCACCTTCCATGATTATCAAATTATTTTTGACATCTACCCTTACTGCTTGGGCTTTTTCAGTATTCGGAAGTTTGATTTGGTAGGTTTTTTGAACTCCTTTTACATTGGGGCGGTAGGTTTCGTCTTGTCCAAATAGGGTAGTGGCAAATAGGCAGCAGAGAATTAGAATTTTTGTTTTCATTTTTTTAATTTTTTAAGGTTTATAGTGTTTTATTTTTGCCTACTCTTTTGAAGAAATTGGATTTTCGGCAAGTCCTCCTTTTGATTCTTTTTTGCGAAAAAGATGGTTCTATTTCTTAATTATGATTCGAAGTTTAAATTATTTTTTTAGATTGCAAAAGATTTTATTGACCAATGAGTAAGCGGTCGAAATCATACCCGTATTTATACGTATTTATTTCGGAAAATACCTAACTTTCAACTACTTAACCTAATTATTTACAAATTTATGAAGGAACCTTCCACAAATCAACAAGGTAAATTAGTACCCACAATCGGTCTTGTTTCGGGCATTTTACTGGTGGTCTCTGCAGTGATAGGTTCAGGTGTTTTTAAAAAAATTGCACCCATGTCGGCAGAGCTTCATGAGCCCATTTGGGTGCTTGTAGCTTGGCTAATTGCTGGTGTCATTACCCTTTTTGGGGCTTTAAGTAACGCCGAAGTAGCAAGTATGCTAGCCAGTGCGGGTGGCGAGTATGCCTATTTTAAGATTATTTACAACAAATTTTTTGCCTTTTTATACGGTTGGACATGCTTCGCCGTAATCCGAACGGCCAGTATTGCCTCTATTGCCTATGTTTTTACCCAATCGCTCAATGGTCTAGTTACTATTCCGATTATTGACGGTTACTTTCCAAATGTCGACTTATTTGGCATAAAACCATTTGAAAATTTTGGTGTGAAATTAATAGCCATTGCCTTGATACTTTTCCTCACGGTTTTCAATACAAGAGGACTAAAAACTGGTGATAAATTGAACAGAATTCTTACTTTCACTTTAATTGGATCCGTATTGGTAATCATTATTTTAGGTCTATTTTCAAGTGAAGGAAATTTTCAAAACATTATGACTCCTAGCACTTTGCGACCAGAAAAGCTGACAGGCTTTGCATTGATGAGTGGGCTTGGAGTGGCTGTATTGGGAGCATTCTGGGGCTATGAAGGTTGGAATAATTTGGGTTATATTGGTAGCGAATTGCATAATCCAAAAAAGAATCTGCCAAGGGCATTGGGATTGGGTGTTTTGATAATCATGAGCTTGTATTTAATGCTCAATTTAGTGTATTTATACATCGAGCCAATCGACTCATTCATAGCCATCCATGAAAGTAAAAATGGTATCGCAGCCATAAAAGTGGTGGGAAGTTTTTTGGGAAAAGCGGGTGTAGTGGCCATTTCTTGTTTGATTTTATTAACCACTTTTAACTGTACTAGTAGCACGATTTTGCTTTCAAGTAGGCTGTTTTATGCCATGGCGAGCGATAAACTATTTTTCAAAAAAGCTAATTTTATTCATCCAAAATACAATACACCCTCACTTGCACTGTGGTATCAGTCGATTTGGGCATGTATTTTGGTGCTTTCGGGTACTTTCGATCAGTTGACTGATATGCTTATTTTTGCCTCATTTATTTTTTATGGAGCGACAACTTTAGGTGTATTTATTTTAAGAAAACGAATGCCAGACGCCCCAAGAATTTATAAAGTAATTGGCTACCCAATTGTGCCAGCTGTATTTTTAGTTTTTTGTGTAGGATTAATATTAAGTACTTTAATATCAAGGCCTTATGAAGCTTTAATTGGTCTAGGATTAATCGCCACTGGTATTCCGTTTTATTTGTATTGGAATGCAAAAGCAAATGAGGAATAGGCAATTTGGAAAGTGCAATTGGCAAAATGTTTGGCTGAAATAGAGTTGCCAACTTTCTAACAAGTTGGCAACTTTTTCGCTACAGCAAACTTTTTATTTTAGTAAAACATAATGATAAAAACTTAATAACTCCTTTAAAATCAAATATTTATATGAAATCGCCATTAACTAGCTTTAAACAAATTGCAGATGACCCAATTGGCGATTCCATGAGACCTTTAAAAAACAATAACATACTCATGAAAAAGATTACATTATTTTTCCTCCTAATTCTTTTGCAAACCCAAGTGTTTTCTCAAAAGAAATCTGCTGCTAAGGAAAACTGGGAGACACTTTTTAATGGAAAAGACATTAACAATTGGGTGGTGAAAATTTTCCATCATGAAACGGGCGTGAATTTTGGAAATACCTTTCGAGTGGAAGATAAAACTATAAAAGTGCGGTATGACCAATATGATAAATTCAATAATCAATACGGGCATTTGTATTTTCAAAAGCCATATTCTTACTATAAATTTAGGTTGGAATATAAGTTTCAAGACCCTTGGCGAACGGATGCACCAAACTATACAGAGCTAAATAGCGGCATTATGTTCCACAGTCAAGACCCAAAAACCATGCCCAAAGAGCAGGATTGGCCAATTTCTGTAGAGATGCAGTTTTTGGCAGGATTGGCTGATGGCAAACCTAGGCCCACAGGGAATATGTGTTCGCCGGGTACCGACATTGTGTACAAGGGCCAAAAATATCCTGGACATTGTTTGAGCTCAACCTCAAAAACTTATAAAAAAGACGAATGGGTAAAGGCTGAAATCATTGTATTGGGCGATTCCTTGGTTACCCATATTATCAATGGAGAAGAAGTTTTGCAATATTCACAACCGTCAATTGGTGGTAGTGTAGCCACAGGTTTTGACCCAGCTTTTAAAATCGATGGAAAATTACTTTCTTCTGGTTTTATCGCTTTGCAAAGTGAGGGGCAACCTATTGATTTTAAGAACATTGAATTATTGAATTTGGAAGGATGTATGGATAAAAAAGCCAAAAATTACAAAAGCTATTTTGTAAAATCCGACCCAAAAAGTTGTAAATTCTAATGAAAAACAGGCTTTTACCTTTTCTTGTTTTTATCATAATTTTCAAAAGCAATTGCCAAAATACAATTGTTGGCGAATACAGCTTTCATCGGCAAGAAATGGTGGCTGGTTTTTTATTTGAAAAAACTGGTAAATTTCAATTTTTCTATTCTTATGGCGCAGTTGACAGAACCGCAACTGGCTCATTTACAGTGAAGAACGACTCTCTTTTTTTGAAAAGTGATAAATTGGCTGGGAAAGATTTTACTATTAAAAGTGAAGCGAAAAAAGGAAAGGGTTATTCTATAAAAGTAGAAGATAAAAACAGCTATTTGGTGCGTGGGGTTAGGTGTATTTTCTTTTATGACAATGGTAAAGCCATGGAAGGGGTAACTGATGATAAAGGAGAATTTAAAACGGATTTGGCCAAAGTTGATAAAATTTACCTAATGCATCCGCTATTTGAAGATGTACCTAGTCAAATAAAAGATGAGAAAAACACTAATAATAATTTTGTGGTTAGCCTAAATCCATCGCTCGGTCAGGTTAGTTTTAAGGGAATTAATTTTCATATAAAAGATAAAAATACAATTACTTGCTTGCCCAATTATTTTATGAATTTGGAAAATATTAAGTTTGTAAAGCAATAAATTTAACTTCAAAAAACCATGATTAAAGTCAACTATTCTATCGAAATTAATGCACCAGTTGCAAAGGTTTATACAACCATGCTTGATAAGCCTACTTATGAAATTTGGACTAGCGAATTTGACCCAACTTCCTCATATGAGGGTAGCTGGGAAAAAGGCTCAAGAATAATATTTGGGGCAGTGGATAAAGACGGTGCTACGCAAGGCATGATTGCCGAAATAGCGGAGAATATTCCCAATAAATTTGTCTCAATTTGCCATAAAGGTATGCTGGAAGGAGGCGTTGAAATATTGGATGGCCCAAAAGTGGAGGGTTGGAAAAATGCGACTGAAAATTATACTTTTGAACCAACTGAAATGGGTACAAAATTGAGTGTGAGCCTTGATATAACCCAAGAATATAAAGATTATTTCGATACCACTTGGGTAAAAGCGTTGCAAAAGCTAAAAGAAATTTGCGAGGAATAATTCATCTGAAACGATGTCAAATTAATTGGCATCAAGTTTTGTTTCATCTGTTTTGGTTAGAAAAACCTGCTTGACTGTATCTTGCGGGTCAGGTACATCGGCTTCCCCAATATTTTTCAAAGTGGTGGTATCTAAAACGGAACTATGGTAACGCACTACTCTTGAGGCTTGGTTCATGACACATTTTTCGAAAAGATTTCGAACCACACGGGCATTGCCAAAGCCCTCGTCTCGTTTTTCATAGAGCAATTGAAACGTTTCAGTGAGCAAAATTTTGGCTTCAGGTGTAACTGTAAAATGGGCTTTGCTGGCGTAGATTTCAAATATTTGCATCAATTGACCTGGCTCAAAATGGTTGAACATATAAAACCGATTAAACCTTGATCGAAGTCCCGGATTCGATTCTACAAATTGCTTCATGGGTACAGTATAACCTGCTACAATTACGGCCAATTCTTTACGATGGTCTTCCATTCTTTTCAATAAGGTGTCCACGGCTTCCGACCCAAAATCTTTGCCTCCATCTTCTGGAGTTAGCGAATAGGCTTCATCCACAAATAGTACACCGCCAAGGCTTTGGGTTACGAGTTCAGCTACTTTTAAAGCGGTTTGTCCCACATAGCCCGCCACCATTCCAGCACGGTCTGTTTCTACCACATGACCTTTCGGTAGATAACCTAGATGCTTATAAATACGGCCTACCAACCTTGCTACGGTAGTTTTACCTGTGCCAGGTGGGCCCAAAAATACAGAATGCAAGCTACTTTCAATATTTTCTAAGTCCTGTGCTTCTCTTATTTTTTGAACCTTTAGTAGATTAATCAATTCAGCAATACTCTCCTTTACCTCGTCTAAGCCAATCAATTGATTAAGTTCGGCCATCACCTTTTCTAAAGTGTCATTCTCAGCCACGTGTGTAGCTTTTACATTTTCTAATGGCTTTTGTTGACTTAGCTTTGTGACAATTCCATCTAATGTTTTTTGCTCCTCTAGGCTGGTTATAAAGTCGGAATTGGCCAATAAGACAGCAAAGTTTTTTTCAAAATTAACCGCCAAATCAAACGATTTGTGAGATAAATTTTTCAAAACTTCTGGCACTAAATATTCAGAAGGTTTCTTATTTTTAAACCTTTCAAAATGATTGTTTTTGAGCTTATTCAAATGTTCGGCAAAGGCGGGGTCATTCATTAGCAGATTTAATTGCTCGAGAGAGGAGCTATCTGTGGGCTTATTATTTTTCAAAAAATCGTAAAAATAGCCTAATATAAATTTCGATTTTGGGGTTTCAGTACTTACTATTTCGGTATATATTTTGATAAAATCAGCTAAAAAATAATGCTCTGTTTTATAATAATTAGGAGCGTTTTCCACTAAATAACCTTCATTTATTTTTTGAACAAATGAGCTATCAGTATTGAGTTCTGAACATAGCTTTAGGATTTCAACACATTGATTGTTAAGTGTTTGTATGAATGTTTGGTCTATTGTATTTGAATTGTTTTCCATAAAAAAGTATTAAGTTTCGGGTATTAAGTATTAAGCAGAATCTCATGTACCTAATACCTTGTACTCAATACTTAATACCAAAAAATCACTAAAATCTAATTAAAAATATCCCCAAAACCACCTGCCGCTGACTTATCGTCAGAGTCTAATTTGTAATTAGGACTATTGTATTTTTTGGCCTGAGGTACTTCGTTTTCACCCGTTTTGATTTGATCGGCAATTGTATCCAAGCGGGTGTACAATTCGTCACTATCGATGGTGTATTGTGAGGTAAGATTATCGATATCCAGCAAGTTTTCAGAGGTATTGGCGATATCTTGAGCGATGGTACTTGTAACCACTTCAAGGGCATAATCAAGCTCCCAATCCTTGGTGAATAGCATAGCTGATTTTGCTGACTCAGTGGCCGCTCTTGCATTTTTTGCAAATTCATATTCTTTTCGCAACATACCAATTGTGGCATCAAAGTCTTCAATTTTGATGTCAATAGCAGTACCAGCTAAGGTAAGTTTTCTGTCCAATTTGCCCAATACATTGGCTCTTGAGCCGTATTTTTGTATAAAGCTTTTACTCTGTTCGTATTGTTGTGCTACCCTTTGGCTATTGCTCAAACGCTTGGCCAACTCTGATTGAAAAGTCACATATTCGTCGGTATCTTTGGCAGCCGCTCCTTTTTCAGAAACAAGACCGTCCATTGCATTTTTTAGCTTATCTGATTGGCTTTTCAATGATAATAGATTTTCTTGATAGGTTTTTGCCTCTTTTTCAGACTTCTGGGCCTCCAATTCCATCTGGCTTTTTAGTGCCTTCAGTTTAGCTTTTTGGCTTTTGAATAAATCACGATTGCTCATCATTTTTTGTTTTTGCTCTTCTAATTCAGCAAATGGATTGAACTGAATCAAGGCCTCATGTACCGATCTAGTAATCATTCTCAGTGCCTTCATTACTACTGGCCACATCACGAAAAGCAATACCAAAAGTACGCCAGCCACTATATAACCTACTGTTGTGAAAATAATGGGCAGGGCGAATGTCCAAGTGAAATAGGCCAAGGCTGCTAAAATGGCAATAGTTACAAATCCAAAAATGGGCTTTTCCCCTTTTCTAAACTTCTCAGTATTGATGGCTATTTCCCCTTTTGCTTCATCGAAATGTTTCAAAATTGGCAATTCCATTAACGTTGATTTTTCTTGTTCAAATTTACTATCCATAGTTATAAGTTTTGATTTATTCCATTTATTACTTTTTGTATTGAGCTGAGCAAAGTTTGCTTAGCATGGTCATTGGCATTTATTCTTGCCTCCATTTCGGCTAGTGATGGCCCAAATTTATTGTCAATAATTGCCAATTCCCCTTTTTGCTTATTTAATTCGGCTTGAAGATTGGCAATTTGACTTTCCAAATTTTTAATCGAATTATTTAAGTTATTTTTTTCTGAATTGAGTTGGGCGGCTAAATCAGCCCTTTTTTTGTTACCAACCTCTGCATATTTTGCATGCACTTTTTCTATTTCAGTTACATAAACTTTGGCTTTTTCTAACAAAAATGTTTTGGTAAGATCGGACTTGATACTTTTGCCCATCACAAACGCCATTTGATAGCTTTGTGCATTATCAGCTCCTACGGCCATTATAGATTTGTACAATTCAAAAAAATCATATCCTTCATGATTGAGGGAATCGAAACCTTTTTCATACACAGCTAAAACTTCTTGAGTGGCTTCTCCATCGGTAGCTATTTTACCAGTATTGGAGGAAGACAATGAAACTTTATTTGGACTTGCGGAAGGGGCTTCGCTTGGCTGTATTGATTGTTTATTACCAAATGCTGCCGCTCTTTCAGCTTCCTCATCCACAATAAAAAGGCTTTTCCAGTTGAATGCCATTTTGATTTGGGTAATTTGTGATTTTGTTTTTAATTATAACAAATATAAATAAAAGGAATGCAAAACTTTAATGCGATTTTGAAAAAATTCCCAGACGAAATTATAAGCTTGGTTTGATTGACTGGATAATTATTTGATGAAGGGCAATTTTGGATGCAAAAATGGAATTAAATGTAGATGCTAAATTTTGTGTCGTTGAATAGATAGTAAAATGGTCGATAAGGAATGAACCTTATCGACCTTATATTGACTAACTAATCAAAATTTTATTGGATAATTACTTAATTTTTAGGTGCTACAACGGGTGTCGGAGTGGCTACTGGAGTTGGTGCCAAAACCGGCGTAGGCGCTTGAACATTTACCACTGGCTCGGTTGGGGCTACAGGGGAATAATAACCAAAAGAATCCTTTTTGCTCTTGGGTGCTTTAGGAGCCTTTGGCGGCAAAGGTGGCGGTGTATTAGGCCCATATTTTGGAGGCATAGGAGCCTTTGGTGGGGCCGGTGGAGGTGATGGAGGATTTGGAAATTGAACATCCTCCATCATTTTTCCATATTTGGCTTTTACTTCTTCAGGATAGAGCTTCCACATTTCCTTCGAAAGCTCCTCCATTTTCTTACCAATTTCTTCCATTGGCTTAGCTGCTTTTTCCATTATTTTACCCAAACTATCCATGGGGGCTGCTCTAAGCTCCATTTTGCTACCAATTTCCTCTAATTCAGCACTTATTTTTTCAATTTTCTCTTCTAATTTGGCAATTTCTGATTCATAGCTTTGCTCCTTACTTTCAAGTTCGGCAATTTGTTTGCTATTTTTTTTGTGGTCAAGTTTTGCCAACTGCATTGCAACATTGACTTGATTTTGTGCAAGATCATTAATCTTTTGAGCAAGTTTTGAAATTTCCTGACTTTTCACTCCCATAGGTTCATTCAATGGCTTCAAATTCGCTGAAAGCTTTCCCATTTCGGTGCTAAGATCGCCCATTTTAACACTATGTGCTTCCATTTCTTTTTCCAATTTTTCCATTTCAGCATTGTGATAGGCCATTTTGGTACTATCCTCTTTTGACAATTTGTATTCTTTATCATTCAAAAATATGGAACCATCTTTCTGAACCAAGGTTAGTCTGGAGCCATCCTTATCATTTATAACTATTTTTCGCTTCCCATTGTCTTCGTAATAATTATAGTTTTTGCCATTTTTATATTGGACACTATTTTTTGCTCCTTTCTTTTTAGGAGGGTCTTGTTTTGCATAGGTTTTTTCGATATTTAAATACAAAATTGAAAGTAGCACAAAGGTCAGAATCATCAAAATACCTTTATTTTCATTTGCTTTTTCTGGTGAAACTCCTAAAATTTTGTGTATTCGATTTTTCAGGCTACCATTTTTTCGGCCAAAAGCCATGGCTAAAGCAGATTCTTGACGAAACGACTCCAAACTAACCAATGCTTTGGCAATTGGCATAGAGCTGCCGCAAATTTCAGTTGCAAATTCATCACAACAATTTTCACGTTCTTCTCTTATTTGATAGCTCAAATATTGTAGAGCTGGGTTGAAGAAATAAAGAATATCCACCAAGGTTTGAAGCAAGTTTATTAAAAAATCATTGCGTTTGAGATGAGCCAATTCATGCGCCAAAATCGCTTCTATTTCTGTAGGTGAAAGGTGGCTACATAAGCCGATTGGTAATAAAATAATGGTTTTAAAGTGGCCAATTAATACAGGACTCGTAATTTGAGTCGACTCCATCAATTGTATTGGTTTTGAATTATTGATTGTGGTCAATAATTTCTCAAAAACGGCGGTTATAGCTTGATTTGGTTTGCTTAATCCATTGTTTTTCAATTCGTTAACCTGCCAATAATTATAAGTAAATCGAACAGTATAAAACACCAAACCGATTAGCCATAAGTTCACAATAAGATTGATTTTACTGGATAGCCATAACAAAACTTGCATGGTAAGGGGCATATTTTCAGTTTGATTATTTTGGAAAGCGTTGCTTTCAAAAGTAATATTCTGTAAGGTAGTTACAGAATTGATAATTGATTCAGGCTCATAAACCAAACCAAAACTGGCAGCACTTATCAATAACTGACCAAACAAAAAGCTAATCCCCCAATTGTATTTTTGGGTCGAATTATTCAAGAATTTTGAAATAATATTGTACATTACCAGTAAGATAACCGCTTGCCAAATTGAGTGCAGTAAGGTCCATCCGATTGCCATCGTGAGATTATTTGAAAAGAAATTTATTAGATTTTCCATTTTTTATTTTTTGATTTTTACACCATTACTGGCCATTGTTTTCAATATTTTGTATTAATTTTTTCAGGTTGTCGAGCTCTTCTTTAGTGGCATCATGATTGCCCAAAGCTTGCATTACCAATTTCATAGCAGAGCCACGGAAGGTGCTATCCACAAATTTGTTCAATAGCATTTTTTGAGTTTCTGATTCCGTAATTTGAGCATGGTATATATGCGTGCGATTCTCTTCATCACGAGATAATATACCTTTTTCATTCATTATTTGCATGAGTTTTAACGTGGTGGTATAACCAACGTCTTTAGTTTGGTTCAAAATATCGTTTACTTCACGCACCGTTGAGCCCTCTTTTTGCCATAATATTTGCAAAATTTCAAGCTCCGATTCGGTTGGTTTGAGTGTTGTATTCATTTTTTTAATTTTAATTATTGAGCTTCATACAAAGCAACGTTCATTACTTACGAAATATTTCGTAACAAACTTATACGAATAATTTCGTATAACCAAATTTTTCTACGAATATTTTCGTAAATAATTTTGGTACCAACTAATAAATTATAAATATTCAAAATAAAAGAAATATCGATTACCGTCCGACGATTAAAAGATTGCATTCATAGAATTTACAAGTTAAAAGATTCTCATTATTTGGTAATACTAAATAATTGCTATATTTTCGATATTCCTGAGGGGTCAAAAAACAAAACTATAGTTTGAAAATTGTATTAAAAGCATCATTTATCGCTTGCATTATATTAATTACTACTGTAAGCTCATTTGCAAGAGCTAAAATAGAAGGTACCATTCTCGATGCAACTACCAAAAAACCAATTTTTGGTGTAAACATAGTAATCTCGCCTGGCAATAGAGGAACGAAAACCAATGAAAATGGCCAATATTCAATCACACTTCCTTTTGGAGAATATTTTTTAACGGCCACAGCAGTAGGATATTATAAAAAGACGAGACTTATAAAACTAACGGATGATTTAGTTTTGGATTTGGAACTCGCCGAAGAAATCAAGGATTTTGACGAAGTAATTATTAAAGGTAGGAGGGAAGATGCCAACGTAAAAGATGTAGAAATGGGCTCTATAAAGCTCAATATGACCAATTTACGAAAAATACCAGTTGTGTTTGGTGAGTCAGATATTATCAAAGCATTGACGCTACAACCAGGTGTAACCACAGTAGGCGAGGGGGCTGGTGGGCTTAATGTGCGTGGAGGTAAGGTAGATCAAAATTTGGTGACTTTAGACGGCGTTCCACTTTTTAACACTTCGCATTTACTAGGTTTTTTTACAAGTATCAATTCTGATGTGGTGCAAGATGTTACCCTTTATAAAGGCGGTGTACCAGCATCAAGTGGTGGTAGGTTGTCGGCACTTTTGGCCATGAATACCAAAGTGGGTAACGACGAAAAGGTGAAATACTCGGTTGGTATGGGCACAATTTCATCCCGTTTGGTGGTCGATGGGCCAATTATTAAAAACAAACTCAATTTTGTATTGGCTGGTAGAATTGCTTACCCCAATGTAGCTATTAAAAATTTTCCACCTCCAATTGGCGACAGCCGTGCGTTTTTTTATGATTTTAATGGAAAACTTTCCTATAAATACAACGATAAAAATCGGTTTACTCTTTCAGGTTATCGCTCGTTTGATGACTTCAAATTTCCAGAAGATACTGCCTATTCTTGGAACATGACTCAGGCCAATTTGCAATGGAATAGAGTAATTTCCAATAAATTATCTCTCAATACGGCTGTGTTTATGAGTAATTATGATTTTGATGTAATTGGTTTGAAAGCAGAAAATGAGTTTTTATTGAATTCGGCGATTTCTCATAAAGAAGCTAAAACGGCACTTTTTTACACACCAAATGTGAAAATAAAAGGTGAATTTGGAGCAAATATTATTCGATACGATGTTTCGCCTTCCGACCAAAAACCAAATGCATCGAATTCGAATATTATTTATGAAAAATTAGCTACCGAAAAGGCCAATGAAGGGGCAGTTTTTGCAAGTGGGGAATATATTTTCAACGAAATTATTACACTCTCAGCTGGGATTCGTTATTCTTTTTACCAGAATTTAGGGCCAAAAACGGTTTATAACTACGGCTCCGATCAGCCCAGATTGCCCGAAAATATTACCGATTCTACCCTTTTTGCCAGCAATAAAGTTATAAAAAGTTATGGCGGTTTGGAGCCAAGAATTTCTTTAAAAATTGGATTAGGCGAACAAACTTCTATAAAATTCAGCTACAACAAAATGCGCCAATATTTGAATTTGATTTCAAACACCACGGCAATATCACCAATTGACTATTGGAAATTGGCCGATACTTACATTCCGCCACAAATTGCAGACCAATATTCGATGGGAATTTTCAGAAATTCTACAGACAATATTTATGAGTTTGCGGTGGAAGGCTATTTTAAAGATTTGACAGATTTGGTTGACTATAAAAAAGGTGCGAGACTTTCAAAAAACCCACTTTTGGAAACTGCACTTTTGGCGGCAATTGGTAGAGCTTATGGTTTGGAAACGAGTATTAAGAAAAATAAGGGTGATTTTACGGGGATTATTAGTTACACTTATTCACGGTCTTTGACCAAAATTGTTACTCCTTTTCCTATTGAAGCGGTAAATGGTGGCAGATGGTTTCCAGCTAACTACGACCGGCCGCATAATTTTACAGCCTCGGTTTTGCACAATTTGGGTTATGGTTTTAATCTTTCTGGCAATTTTGTGTACACTTCTGGCCGTCCCGCTACCTATCCTGATGGCTCGTATCGCTTTAATGGTCTGCCGGTTATCAATTATTCACGAAGAAATATTGATAGAATTCCAGATTACCATCGCATGGATTTGTCGCTTTCGTTTGATACCCGTAAAGTGAAAGAACAGAAAAAATACAGCATTTGGGTGTTGTCATTTTATAATCTTTATGCCCGAAAAAATCCGTATTCAATCTATTTTACCAGTTATAATAGAATCACACGCTCGTATAGGCTATCGGTTTTTGGCTCGATTATACCTTCACTTACTTTTAATAAAAACTTTTAGGCTCGATGAAATCGCCACAAACAAAAGCACATGCAAGCCGCACTATAAATAAATTGGCGATTCCATGAGGCAATTAAAAATCAACTATCTATTCATGAAAAAGAATACTGTGAAGTTTTTATTATTAATGCTATTATCTGGTGGCCTTGTTTCTTGTATCGATGAAATTGAGCTGCCAATTCGAGTGGAAAAGCCAAAACTTGTGATTGACGGACTGATTACGAATGAAAATACGCAGTACGTCGTGAAGTTATCATTTACAGGAAAATACCAAAACTCGCTTGCCACACCCGCCAACTTAGCCTTAAACGGTGCAAAAGTAACCATTAAAGATGATAGAGGCCGAAAAACAGATTTAAAACAAGATGTATTGGAGCTTGGGACCTACCGTACAATCGATCCCTCTTTTGTAGGCACGATTGGTTATTCGTATAAATTGGAAGTAACCTTGCCTTCGGGCGATAAATATTCCACCAAACCTGAGCGGATGAATGAAGTTGCCCCGATTTTGAATTTATCTTATGAATTCAAAAATATTGTTGCCAACAACCAAACAGATGCCTATCAGGTATTTTTGGACACAAAAGACCCAGGTGAGCAGCAAAATTTTTATCGATGGTCGGCTTATGGGTATAGTCGCTGGGAAAGTACAGGGGCACTTTGTAGTGCATTTGGCCCAACTATTTGCTACCAATTTTGCTGGGTGCCAACTGATTATCCGCAAGTTTTGCTTTATTCCGATGCCTCTATAAATGGTAATTTCATTAAAAAAGTACCTGTGTTTTTGTCGCCAATCAGGGCAATTGGCAATCATTTTATAGAGGTTACGCAATACTCGTTAAGCAAAGATGCCTATACTTTTTGGAGCTTGTACGAGGAGCAACGTAAGCGGGTAGGTACTATTTTCGATCCGCAACCTGCACCAATTGAAGGGAACTTGGTAAACGAAACCGATCCAACCGACATCGCTTTGGGGTATTTTAGCGTATCTTCCATATCAAAGAAAAAGCTTACGATTCCCATAGATGTATCAGTAACTGGCAACCCCGATTTAATTCCATTGGGCGACTGCCGTAGAGCATTTACAAATGGTACTTTGGATAGGCCTTCTGGGTGGGAGTAAATGTGTAAAAATAATGTCAAAAATATTTAACATCATATTTCTTGTATTTACCATAACCTTCCTCTCCTGTGAAGAAAAAGAGGCATTGCAATTCATTGATCCTGAGATATTTGTGTCAACAGCTTATTTAAAACCAAACGGAACAACAATAGAAGTAAACTGCGAAACCATAAATCCTTCGAGTGTAAACAAGGAAGAATTTGGAATTTGTTGGTCAGAAAAACCTGCACCAGTTATTACAGATAATTACCAATATTCTGGTAATAATTCAAAAGAAGAAGGTCCATTTGTGGAGCAAATATTGAATGTAAAACCCAATACAAAGTATTATATAAGAGGTTATATGCGTGTAAATGGGGCAGCTGTTTACAGCAAGGATTTTATTTATGAGCCAGTGATTGCGAAAGGTTGGTACCGGTTGCAAGATATTCCACGTATTAAAGACATCATCAATTTGCCAATTGCCTACTTGCAAAATAATACCATCCCCACTTTCAAGCGAAAGTTAAATGGTGTAGAAGAATCCTATGATTTTGTATTTAACGATGCAGCCAAGTTCTGGTCAGGGAATGTAAACGATTCAAAATTAATGGTTTATGATCAATTTACTGCTGATATTGAATATGCATCTGGTAAGTTCGACTTTTTTACGGGCGGTGGTTATCAAATAGAAAACTCTATTAATGGCAAAAAGAAATTTCTAAAAAAAGCATCAACCAGCACCTATCCAACAATTGGAAATTATCCTGGAGCTGATGTGCCTGCCGTAGCATTTGGTGCGGGAAATAAAGGCTTTGTGATTGAGGTGAAAGCCAGCCCAAATATGCATGCTTTTAATGAGGAAAACTTTCTCTGGGAAAAAATGAAAAGCCCGCCTTTCGCCAATTTTACCAATATAAAAGCAACTCGTGCTGACGGAAATGGGCTTGTGATTTTAGAAAATGCTTTAGGAAATGATTCCAAATTGAAAGTATATTTTTATGAATTCAAAACAGACAATTGGCAGCAATTGAACGATTTTCCTGGTCCAGATAGAACTGGAGGTGTACTATTTTCCATAAAAAATAAAGTTTATTTTGGCTTGGGCGAGCAAAAAATAACTGAAAATGGCTTAAAAGACATATGGGAATTTGATTTAACTGCGAAAACTTGGACTCAAATCGCTAATTATCCAGGCTCAGGAAGTACAAATATTGCTTTTGTGCGAAAGGAGAATTCTGTTTTCATTGGTATGGGTTATTCTTCTATTTTGACCAATATTGGCACTTCAAGAAAGTTTATGGCTTATGATTTTTGGGAGTTTAGGCCTTAATTACTATGCGAAAAATACAATTCATATTTTTTCTTTTGTTGTTTTCTTGCTTAGAAAAAGAGCCTGAAGTGGAGGAGAAATTGCCTGAAGTCAACCTTTCAACAGCTTATGCGTCAAGCAATTCCGAAGTTGAAGTGACTGGTAGCCTACTTGCTAGCGATTTAAATGAAGAAGTGGAATATGGAATAGTTTGGGCGGAAACGACAAGCCCCACGATAGAAAATCAGAAAAATACAATTAGTAAAATTAATAGAGGCACACGATTCAATGCCAAAATTTCAACGCTAAAATCGGGGTCGAAAATTTTTGTAAGAGCTTTTGTGAAAAATATTAAAAATGAAATTAAATACAGTAATGAAATTGAAGTAATAGTTGAAACTTCAAAAATTTGGAAAAAATTAGGTGATTTAGAATTTGATGAAGGGCAGTTTACAGGAGTGGCCACAAAATTAGACGACCAGAATCTTACTTTTTTAAGGCTAAATCAATACAATGAATGGGAGCAATTCAAACATTACAACGGTTCATCTTACAATAATAATTATACTTGGATGAAAGAGAAATTCAGCTTTCCGCAATTTTCGCCAAGGCAAGAGCCATTCTTTTTTACCCTAAATTTGAGCAAGGATTTCACTCGCCCCACCGCTTTTTTGGGAGGAGGATTTGCCAGCCAAACTAATGCCAAAATCTACCTAAAAGATATGTATTGGGTGTACGACAATCAAAATTACTTGGACCCGCTTCCACTTGGTGATGGCCCAATTGCCTATTTTTCCTTGAATAGAAATGCCTATTTATTAGAAGAAAATAATACGGATAAATTTTGGAGTTACTTCTCATTGGAGCAATTTATTAAACGCCAACCCTTCCCAAAAATTGGTCCAAATTTTGATTTTTTGGGTGCTGCTACCAAAACAAAAGGGTATATTTTAGCGGAAAACAAGAATGAAAAAGAAGTGCAACTATTTGAATATGATGATATTAAGGATAAATGGACGCAAAAGAAAAGCTTCCCAGGCAACGGTAGAATAGATGGTGTTTTCTTCAGTTTAAAAAATAAAATTTATTATGGTTTGGGCCGAAATTCAAAGCCAGTGAAAGGCCTTTCGGATATTTGGGAGTATGACCCAGCTACTGATCATTGGAAGTTTATTACAAACTACCCAGGAGCTGGAAATATAGCGGTAATGGCGAGCGAAATGGGCGAGTATACTTTAATCTATTGTGGTTACCAAGTCCGGGCTTCCGAAGCCAACGCCGAAAAATATTACAACGCCAACGATACGTGGATGTTCCGCCTCACCAATTAAATTCAATATCTTTGTATTGTTGTTTCCTGAAATCGAACATCTAAAATCCAACATCTAAATGTTAACCGAATCCCCCTCAAATCACGATAATCTTGAAAATAGCAGTGTGAATGAACTTTTGAAAGGTATCAATTCAGAAGATAAAACCGTTGCTTTTGCTGTTGAGAAGGCCATTCCACAAATTGAAGCCCTTGTAAATCAGATAGTTGTTAGAATGAAAACAGGTGGTAGACTTTTTTATATAGGGGCGGGAACGAGCGGTAGACTGGGTGTTGTGGATGCCTCTGAATGCCCACCAACATTTGGGGTTCCGTTTGATTGGGTAGTAGGAATAATTGCTGGTGGGGATAAAGCAATTAGAAAAGCAGTTGAAAATGCTGAAGACGATTTCAATCAAGCTTGGGTGGATTTGAAAGAATTCAATATTGGTAAAAATGATGTAGTAATCGGTATAGCCGCCTCAGGCAGAACACCTTACGTGATTGGCGGTTTGAATACGGCTAGGAAAAATGGAATTTTGACTGGTTGCATTGTGTGCAATACAAATAGTAAAATTGCCGCCGAAGCTGAGTTCCCTATAGAAGTAGAAGTTGGCCCAGAATTTGTAACGGGAAGCACCCGCATGAAATCTGGAACGGCTCAAAAGTTGGTTTTGAACATGATTTCAACCACAGTTATGATCCAACTAGGCCGAGTAAAAGGCAATAAAATGGTAGACATGCAAATGACCAACGAAAAGCTCGTAAACAGAGCCATAAATATGGTGGTGGAAGCTACAGGAATCGAACCAAACAAAGCCGCTGAATTACTAAAAATCCACGGCTCTGTTAGAAAAGCAATTGATTCGATTTAAGGATAAAAAAAAGCGACAAAACCACTTTTCAACAAAGCTTATAAACAACGATAAAGTAACCCTCAGTGAGGGAATGGTGGCTTTTTACCAACCCGAGCGCTTTATCAATTCCGTAATATGGGATAAATGATGCCTGCAATGCCAATCATACAAACCTAACATATAATATAGGTCTAGCTCGTTTCCTGTTTGTGGGTGAATATATCTTGATTCAAAATCAGCTGTTGTCAATGAGTTTAACAAAGTAGACCATCGAAAGTGCAATGGGGTAATCAAATTCAAGCTGATTTCGATAGGCAGTTTGTAGTCAGCCTGTTCTGCCCAAAATTGTTCCTCATAAGCTTTTACAGTTGGTTTATCTTCAGTCAAGGCCAGCTTAAATCGAATGAAAGCATTCATATGACTATCTCCACAATGATGAACCACCTGGCGGACTGTCCAGCCACCTGGCCGGTATGGGGTATCTAATTGGCTTTCGCTGAGACCCGTCACTTCATTTTTTAATTTTGAAGGAAAATCTGAAATAGTTAATTTCCAAGTCTCAATTAGATCAGCAGTATAAGCTTCAGGTTTGCTAAATTTGCCAACAGGGTATTTCAACTTTTCTAGTGCTTCATGTTCCATAGTTTTTTGTTTGATTTTTTTTAACGTGATTTTATTGAAATCATAATTTCGAAAAATTTCTAATGTTTTCCAAACCCAACATATTTAAAGTCAAATCTTTCACAATTAAATATTATTTGCTACATTGGATTTAATTTTAAAACAATAAATAGGATGAAAAGAAATATTGGTTTTTTCTGCATTTTATTGATTTTTAGCTGTAAAGCTTATTCGCAACAACGCCCTCCTCAGCATACTTACAGTGTTTTAAAAGTGAATACTCCTGCTTTAGACTCTCGAATAGAAGTTGCCTCTAATGGAGATACGGTACTGATTTCAAAATATTCTATTCAAGATGTAAATACCTATAGCCGACAATTTGTTGAAAAGGTTTATAAAGGCACTCCTTTTTTTAAAAATGGATGGTATCCTGGGCTGCTATATTTCGAAGATAATTCAGATGGAAACGGAACTTTAGCCTATAATTTGATTAATAATATTGTATATTTCTCATTAGGTGATAAATCGGAAGCTGTTGAAGCCAAACCTATCGGATTTACTATTAGTGGACAAACCTTTCAAAAGCTCGACAAAAAATATCAAAATGTTAATACTGGCTATTTTGAATTAATTTTTGGCGATAAAAAAGTTGATTTATTTAGACAGTATTCTTGTGTATATTCAGCTAAAATTACGGGTGAGCGCACTGGCTATGAGCAAGAAGGGGGGAATTATGAGGGTGAATATATCAAAATGCACAAACTCTTTTTGGGTTATAATGAAAATGTAGTTGAACTAAAATCTAATAGTGGCATTTATAAACAATTTGGGGACTATAGGAATGCTATGGAAAAATTTGGTAAAGAAAATAAGGTGAACCCTAAAAATGAGGAAGGCAAAATTAAATTGGTTGTCTATTTTAGCTATTTATTAGGGGAATTTGAAAAGTAAAATGAAAAATTCATGAGAATATTATTACTTGTATTTTTTACAAGCATTTTTGGTCAATCATTTGGCCAACGCAACCAACCAATGATTTACAATAACCGATATCAGTTTGGCCTTAGCGAATCAAGAATTGAAGTTTTGGAAAATAAAGACACTGTGTTTATTACAAAGTCTAACTACAAAAATGCCAATACTCAAAATATCGATGAGGTAGAAATAATGTACAAAGGCACTCCAATTTTTAAAAATGCATGGTTTACCAATTCGGTAATATATGTAGATGGGCTTGCTACAAAAGGGATAATTGCTTATAATCTACTTAATCATGACATTCAATTTTCTGCAAAAGACATTAGCCACCCTGTAGTGGTGAAGCCAGATAGCTTTTTATTGGCTGGCTATCATTTTACTCAATTAGGTAAAAAGTCGAAATTAACAAATACTATTTATTATGAAAGGATCTTTAAAAATCAGAAAATTGGTATTTACAAAGTTCATAACTGCAATTTTCGTCCCAAAGTAGATGGACAAAAAACGAGTTACCATGTAAGTACCGACGATTTTGAGGGCTCTTTTATTAAATCAACCGATTTATTTATTTATGAAAACGGGGTATTAATTGAAGTGAAAAATAATTCTGCTTTTTATAAATACTTTGTGGGAAAAAGGACAGAACTGGAAAAATTCGCAAAATCAAATAATCTCAGCGCTAAAAAGGAGAATGATTTGATAGAAATTGTTAAATATTATGCTAGTCTTTAACTGAAACTTATTGATAAAGGTCAGTGTAATAATTTTTATAATAAATTCATTTACCCAATGGTGTGCCGGAATTAAAAATCTAAAATTTGATAATGATCGAGATATCATTGAATTGATGAAATATTATAACACCTTATTTAACAAATGAAATATGTTATGCGAAAATTTCTAATAGTTTTTCTACTTTTTAATAAGTTCAATTCTTTTAGTCAGCGTGACAGGCATCCCGTAATGGATAACAATCGATATCAATTTGGCCTTTCTGAATCTACAATTGAGGTGTTGGAAAGTAAGGATACCATTTTTGTTACCAAAACGAAGGTTAAAGGAAATAATACCAATACTATTGAAGAGGTAGAAAAAAGGTACAAAGGCACACCAATTTATAGCAATGCATGGTTTCCTAATTGTAGTATATATTTGAATGGTCACCTAACAAAAGGTAGTATTGCGTACAATTTGTTAAACAGAGAGGTTCAATTTTCTGCTGGAGACATAAACAAAGCTTTAGCCATAAAACCAGATAGTTTTTCAATTGCGTCGCAAAAATTTGTTCAGTTGAATAAAACAGTAAAAAACGCTCATAATATTTTTTATCAATTGATTTTTAAAAATGAAAAACTGAGCTTATACAAAGCACTTAATTGTGCCTACCGTCCAAAAGTTTATGGCCAACAGACTGGCTATGAGATAAATACAGACGGTTTTGAAGGGCATTTTCTGAAATGGACAACTTTGCATATTTTAGAAAATGGAGAATTAAATGAACTAAAAGCTAACTCAAGTATTTATAAAAATTTAGGGGAAAAGAAATCGGAAGTTGAAAAATATGCAAAATCAAATAATCTCAGCCCTAAAAAGGAGAATGATTTGATTGAAATTATTAAATATTATGCTAGTCTTTAAATTTAAGTTTTATCAAATGAAATTTCTAAAATACCTTCTTATTTTGCTGTTTATTTTTGAAAATTTTGCAAAAGCCCAATCCTATGCCGAAAAACTAGGGTTTCCCAAAGACGCAAAAGTGTTGATCTTACATGTGGACGATGTAGGAATGAGTTATGACTCTAATCTAGGCGCCATTAAGGCTATGGATGAAGGGGTGGCCACTTCTTGTAGTATGATGATGCCTTGTGGTTGGATTCCTGACTATTTTCATTACTTAAAAGACCATCCAAATACCGATGCTGGCTTGCATCTTACCCTAACTTCCGAATGGAAAGACTATCGTTGGGGTCCCTTGGCTGGTAAATCAAAAACTCCCGGTTTGGTGGATTCTGAAGGAGCTCTTTGGCCGTCGGTAATGGCAACAGCCACTCATGCTACTGCCGATGAGGTGGAAATAGAAATAAAAGCACAATTAGAAAGGGCCAAGGCAATGGGCTGGATCCCAACCCATATCGATTCGCATATGGGCACATTATTTGCCACTAAAGAATATTTGCAAAAATATTTGAAATTAGGAATGGAAAACAACATTCCAGTGATGTTTCCAGGTGGTCATAATACCATGATTTTGCAAACTGAAAAATCGGCGGGCTTAACCATTGAAATGACTACCGCTGTTGGAAAGCAGCTTTGGGCTGCTGGATTGCCCGTTTTGGATGATTTGCATAATATCTCCTATGGTTGGAATGCTGAGAATAAAGACTTGTCAGATAATGACTTGCAAGCTTACAAAACCAAAAACTATATTGAATCAATCAATCAGTTAAAGCCAGGTCTTACGATGGTAATCATGCATTGTACCTGGCCAACGGAAGTTTTTTCTAAAATATCAGGGTCAAGCACTACTCGTAAAGGCGATATGCT
>JAZKGO010000010.1:0-13300 GCA_040385875.1 Bacteroidota bacterium | reverse complement strand
CGTTCCAACGCATTGTCACAAACAGTAATTACAAAATCAAAAGGTATGTCAAAATACTCTTCTACATTATTGGAAGTATTATTAGAAATGTCAATATCAATTTCTGCCATGGTGGCTATCGCTTTTGGGTTTACTCCATGGGTTTCTACTCCTGCGCTGTAAATATTCACTGAACGGCCATCAGTCAAGTCTTCTAAAAAGCCATGAGCAATTTGACTTCGGCAGCTGTTACCTGTACACAATACTAAAATGTTTTTCATTTTTCTTCTTTCTATCAATCTTTTAGGGCTATAAAATTATTTGCCTAGCAACAACCACCGCCAGGTGAGCAGCAGGCAGTGGCCTCATTTTGCAAGCTATTCATTTCTAGTTTTACCTTTTGTTTTGAGACAGGAATGCCGCAACTATCGCTAGCTAGGCAAGTGGTTTGTTTGGAGGCTAAAATGAAATTTTTACCATCGAATTCTAAATCATATTTGCCAATAGTATCTGTTTGGTATTCTACTTCAATTTCTAAGTCTTCCATTCCCAGTATTTTTTCTGATAGACCAATTATCCCCAATAATTTGGCTGGTTTTAATCTATGGTCGTAGTCATTGGCATTCCACAACTGGAAATTAGCCACCTTTTCGTTTCGCACAGTTCCCCCACAGTCGATAAAATGTTTGGTGATTATGCCCACTTCTGTCACATGGAAATGCTCTGGAACGAATGTCCCGTTTTCTAAT
This sequence comes from Bacteroidota bacterium, assembly GCA_040385875.1. GTDB lineage: Bacteria > Bacteroidota > Bacteroidia > Cytophagales > Spirosomataceae > JANMZR01. The sequence continues at coordinate 12,572 of JAZKGO010000010.1, read as the reverse complement.
TGAAAGTCAACTGACTCAGCAGTTTTTAAAATCGATTTAATCTCAGATAGTTTCATGATTATTTTTTAAAACGTTAACAACACTTTTTACTCTCTAATTTGTTAGTGATACCTTTAAAATAATTATTCAATTTGTCAAGGATGGGCTCATTGATACAATAACAAATGGCATTTCCTTCAATATTTCCTTTGATAATTCCTGCTGTTTTCAACTCTCGCAAATGTTGAGAAACTGTCGGTTGGGCTAATCCGATTTCCTCTACTATATCGTTACAGATACAACCATCTACTTTTAATAAATACTCAATAATTGCCACTCTAGCTGGATGAGCAATGGATTTAGCAATATTGGCAATCTCGTTTTGACTGTCAGTAAATAACTCTGTTTTGGTCAGCCCCATCTTTCATATATTTATATTGCAATATTACGATATGAATTTTAAATAAAAAAGCAAATTGTGAAATAATTTACTTTTTTATTTTTTTCAAATAATAGATCGAAGATAAATCTTGGTAGCTTGCGAATATTATTAGGTTAAAAAGACCGCTAAAAACATGCTAACGAAAAAAGATTTTAAAAGCACTAGCTATATTGAACCATTGGCTTCTCCTTGAGTTGGATTTATTTTTAATGGCTTTTTTGTTACTTTAAGGTCCTTAAAATATCCTATGGTAGCAATATCCACATATAGCCCTACACTTCCCCTTTTTGTGTGGCCCAACATTTTGTCAACTATAAAATTTGAATGTTTCATGCCATTAATAAACATTTCAGCAGATTCTCCATTTACTTCAATACGCATACTAATCCACTCATTTAAAGCAACTGGTGCTGACCCTTCGTATGAACCTGCTGGATATTTCTTACGAAGTGTACCAAATTTATTGTTGGGATATGAAAAATACTGAACTGTATGATTTCGTGCATATTGATTACTTGCTCTCCCAACCTTTGGTCTTAGATAAATAGATTCAAAAGCTGAATCTTTTTCAGCTATTCTATAATAAACACCAATAAAGCCTGCTGCTGGTTTGTAAGGCGAAGGGTTTTGAATTTGGCTATACATCTTTACCTCAATAGTGCCGTTCTCAAAATCGTCCAATCCAAGTAATTTAGCATAGTGTGGCTCATCTACTGTAGCTTCTAATCGATTTTCATCAAATGGAAGGGCCTTTAAATCTCTTTCTATCTTCAAAACATTGTCGCCTTGAAACTTAATAATAGAGCCTGTAACATTGTGTAGTCCAAAAATTTGTTTGCCCAATTTAAGCTGCTGGCAAAAAACTGCATCTGAATATAGAATAATTGCTATTAAGATATTTAACTTTTTCATTTGATTTCCTTTTTTAATTAAATTTTAGCTTTCGCTTCTGTTGCGTTGACAGTTTTTCCTAAAGCTCCAAATTCGTGTAAGTCACCAAAAACTTCAATACGAATAGATTGGTCTAAACCACCCACCTTTATTGCATCAAAGCCGTTGTCTTGAATTAGTTGTTCTACTTCTGCGTCAACAGTTGTGTCGTCAGTTGCATAAAATAATACAGATTTTTCAGGTGATTGATGAGCGGCACCTGCCAATGAAGCTGCACCTAATGTTCCAAAGGCTTTTACCAATTTTGCACCTTGTGGAAGTAGTTCAGCATTTAACTGGCCTGCTGATTCTTTTTCACCAATTATTTTTTTGAAACCACCATTTTCATCTGGAGCAATTGGGTTGGAAGGGTCAATGATAATTTTTCCTTTCATTTCTGTGCCATACTGCTCAAACAATTCTTGTATGGTGTTGAACCAAACTGAAAGTACAATTATGTCAGCATTCTTAATCGCTTCGCCAGTTTCAGATGCTGTTGCAAGGCTTCCTAATTCTTGTGCGTATGCAGCTGCTTCCTCTAATTTGTGGCCTGCAATAATTACTGGCCTATTGCCCTTTACAAAATTTTGAGCTACTGTTTTCCCGATGTTTCCTAAGCCGATTACGGCTACTTTTGATCTTGTTGTCATACTATTTCTTTTTAAATTTTAATGATAATTTGATAATGCAAAGTTCTATTGGATAGGGGCTTCTCTCCAATGAACTGCATCAAGAAATAGTATTGATGTAGATTAAGATTTTTTAGTTTGCTTGTTTCGCAATCGACTTAAAAACTCGGGTGTAATACCCAAAAAGGAAGCGATCTGTGTTTGTGGTAGTCGGTTGGTGAGAGGTGAATGGCTATCCAAAAATGAATTGTATCTTTCCTCGGCAGTAGAACTAATGTTTTGTAATAATCGCTTTTGAAGTGATACAAAACTATTTTCAATTAGTACCCTAAAAATGCGGTCGAACTTGGGTGCATTTGTATAAAGTAACAATAAATTTTCATGACTAATTTGTAAAACCATTGTATCTTCCAAAGCATCAATATTGAGTTCGGATGGTTTGCGTTCATGAAAACTACCAATATTACTCAACCACCAATTTTCGACAGCAAATTGTAAAATATGCGTATTTCCTTTATCATCAATTTTATACATTCTTAGACAGCCACGCACAATAAAATTGAACTGATTGCAAATATCGCCTTCCTGTAATACATATTGTCTTTTTCGGTAAAGTCGTGGTTTAAATAATTCTGTTACCAGTTGTTTTTCGTCATTATTTAAGCGAATTACTTTTTGAAAGTAGTTCAGTAATGGTTCAATTTGTGACTTTATAATGTCGTCTGCATTCATTTTTTTTGACTGACTATTTTGGCTAGGAAAGAGTGTTCACTGCCACATTATTACTCCTTAATCAACCGTTTTTGTAAATCTTCTAACGACACGCCTTTTGTTTCGGGCATCATTAACCACACGTACAAAAGCTGTAGAACCATCATTGCACTGAAAAATGCAAATATTGGAGCACCGCCAAATTTATCGGCCATTATTGGAAAAATATTGGCAATAATGGCGGCAAAGACCCAGTGTGTCAAACTTCCCCAAGCCATGCCAGATGCCCTAACAGAATTCGGGAAAATCTCCGAAATAAATACCCAAATTACTGAACCTTGCCCAATGGCATGGGCACCAATAAATGCGAAAAGGAAAAAAGGTACATTGGCAAATGATTTATCATAAAAAGCCATTGCAATCAAGCCCAGCGATATAATATAGCCAATTGAGCCGATATACATTAACACTTTACGGCCAAATCGATCAATTAAAAACCAGCCCATTACGGTGAAAATCAAATTAAAAACACCAATTCCAGCACTTGAAAGTAATGCAGCTTCAGGGCCACGGCCTGTCATTTCAAATATTCGTGGAGCAAAATAAATGATAGCATTGATGCCAGATGCCTGATTAAAAAAGGCAAAAAGGAATGCTAATATAATGGGGCGACTGTATTTTTTATCAAAAAAAGTCTCTTTTACCTCCGAAACTTGGGCCGAATCTTTTATCGTTTTTAGCGCTTCATCAATGTTGGATTCTGTAATTGCCAATACTTCTCTAGCACCTTTTTCGTCACCTTTATTCAAAATAAGCCATCGTGGTGTTTCTGGTGTAAATAACATCATTAATGAAAATATTAAAGCGGGAATAGCCACTACTCCCAACATCCACCGCCAGTCGTTTTCTCCACCTTCCAGTAAATAATTGGAAACATAAGCCAGCAAAATACCCAATACGATATTCATTTGAAACGAAATCACCATACGACCACGGTATTTGGCTGGGGCTATTTCTGAAATATAAACGGGCGCCACTACAGAAGACGCTCCAATACTCAAGCCACCAATAAACCGAAAAATCATGAAGGTGTTCACATCATTTGCAATCGCAGTTCCTATTGCTGAAAAGAAAAATAAAATCCCAATCCACAACAATGTCTTTTTTCTTCCAAATTTATCGGCTGGTATCCCACCAAATGCCGCACCCACCACTGTGCCATAAAGTGCCATTGCTATTGCTAAGCCATGCTGCAAGTTTGAAAGACCCCAAAGCTTTTGAATGGTTTGTTCAGCGCCAGAAATTACAGCGGTATCCATACCAAACAAAAAGCCGCCAAGCCCTACTGTGATTGACCAAAGGATTAATTTATTATTCATTATAGAAGTAAAAAGGTTAGAGGTAAAAATTAATATTCTTTCAAAAATACTTTATTTTAAGGCAATATTCATGTTTTTGCATAAAAAAACGTCGTCAAGATTTCAAACTTTAACGACGCTCCTTTCAAAAATACTTTTTCTTATTTTATTGTCCTAATATACCTTCAAGTTCCTTTTTGAAACTTTCTAAAAGGATATCTTTCATCGCAATTTTTCGTTTCTGGGTATTTATTTTTAATAAATTTTGACGATCGTTTTCTTCGGTCGACCTAAAACTATCTTGATTATGAATCGAAATTTCTAATTCATTTTTTTCTTTTCTTACCAAATAATCCATTTGGTTGATCATAATTTTAAGCTGCTCAATCCTCGGTTTTGCATTGAATTCAGGATGGCGATATCCAATTACACGCACCAGATAATTCATTTCAAATATTTTATCGCAAGCTGCTCTAAAATTTTCGGCCAATGTTTTATCAATATATTTTACTTTGGGCGCATTAGTTTTCCACTCGATCAGAAAGTTTTTAGCACTTTCTGAGGCAGTAACATATTGGCCTGGGGGAACATTCACTAAACTTTCTGCTTTAGCACAAAGGTCAACCAAAGCTTGCTGGTAAGGGTCTAACCTTACCTTTGGTACGATTCCCTTGGCTCTATTATAAAGTTCAAAAAACAAATCGTTTGCCTTTTTGAAGTTACGCCACAGCGCTTTTTTCTTTTTTGGGGGTATTTCACCGATATTTCTAAATTCGGCCTGATGTTCCTTTATTTTTTGGAACGCTTGATCAATATCTTGCTCATAGCGCAATCTGAAAACCATGTTAATCAAGTCTTCAGATCGAACAATTCGTTCGTCAATTTCCTTATTCTTGATGATGAAATATTCACGTCTTTGGTGAAAAAATTCATCACAAATCTCGTTGAACTCAGCCTCTAAAACCTCTTCTTTCGATTTGTCTATTGGACCAGTTTTAAGCCATTTGGTTTTTAATTCTTGTACATCAATGGTGGCTTGTTTCCAATCCTCTATATTTGAAATTGCTTTGGCATCATTAATCAAAGCAGTTTTGATTTCTAAATTTTTAGCTTGATTCACCACAATCAAGCCTTCCAATTGGTTTTGGAGTAGGTCTAACTTTTCTAAAAGTGGAATAAAATTGCCAAGACCATCAAATTCAAGCAAAGACTTCCGAAGCTGAACAAGCTTGGTAAGATAAGAGCCTTTATTTTGTGCCTCTTCAATCTGACTTTCAAGTTTTTCTACTTTTGATTGGGCTAGGGCAAATCGATTTACAAAATAATCCAGAGCCTCTTGATCCGTATTCCTGACTATACCAATTTGTCTTTCTGGATATCCTAAATATGATTTGATAAATACTTTTCCCTCCTGAGTGTATCCAAACTCATTTTCTACATTAATGTTTTTCATTTTATAATTTCAATACTAGCTACGGTTTTTTTATGTGGTAAAATACATTTTCAACGATAATATCATCAGAATGTGCATCAAAGATATAATACTGGTCTTAAAAAAAAAAATAATTTGAATTAAATCCAGTATCTAATTTGGATTATTATTTTTGGGCTTAAATTAATCTGAAACAGGCTTACATTTAGATCCTTAATGATTAATTACGAGTGGATTAAATAGGAAAATATTTACTTTTTCTCAAAGAAATATTTCCGATATTTGTAGAAAACAATTCTAAAAAATGAGTCAAGAAACAATCATATTTTCGATGGAGCGAGTAAGTAAGATCGTTCCACCACAAAAAACAATTCTTAAAAATATTTACCTTTCATTTTTTTATGGTGCCAAAATTGGTGTATTAGGTTTAAACGGTTCTGGAAAGTCCTCATTACTCAGAATTATTGCGGGCATTGACAAAAACTATACTGGTGATGTGGTGTTTTCCCCTGGCTATACCGTTGGGCTATTGGAGCAAGAGCCAAGTTTCGATGCAAATAAAACGGTCTTAGAAATTGTGCAGGAAGGAGTAGCCGAAATTATGGCCTTACTGAAAGAATTTGATGAAATAAATGAAGCTTTTGGTGAACCTGATGCCGATTTTGACAAGCTATTGGATCGGCAAGGGGCCGTACAAGAAAAGCTCGACCACCTCAATGCATGGGAGCTGGATAGTAGGTTGGAGAGAGCGATGGATGCACTTCGTTGCCCGCCTTCGGATGCAATTATCAGTAATTTGTCGGGGGGTGAAAAAAGAAGGGTGGCTTTATGTCGTTTATTATTGCAGGCTCCTGATGTGCTATTATTGGATGAGCCTACCAACCATTTAGATGCAGAGTCGGTATTGTGGTTGGAGGAGCATTTGAAACAATATAAAGGTACCGTCATTGCAGTAACCCATGATCGCTATTTCTTAGATAATGTGGCAGGATGGATTTTAGAATTAGATCGGGGAGAGGGTATACCATGGAAAGGGAACTATTCCTCATGGCTGGAGCAAAAACAGCAGCGATTAGCTAAGGAGGAAAAGACTGAAAGTAAGCGCCAAAAAACTTTGATGCGAGAGTTGGAATGGGTAAAAATGGCACCGAAAGCACGCCAAGCTAAATCAAAAGCCAGATTGGGAGCTTATGACAAACTAATGTCTGAAGAGTCAAGAGAGAAAGAAGATAAATTGGAATTGTATATTCCTGCCGGACCTAGATTGGGGAATAAAGTGATTGAAGTAAACAACGTTTCAAAAGCATATGGTAATAAACTATTATTTGAAAATTTGAGCTTTTCGCTCCCTCCTGCAGGAATAGTGGGGGTAATTGGACCGAATGGAGCAGGTAAATCGACCCTCTTTAAATTAATAACGGGAAACGTATCACCTGATTCAGGAAGTTTTGAGGTGGGTGAAACTGTAAAACTCTCCTATCTTGACCAGGAGCATGATGGTCTAAAACCTGAAAAATCGGTTTATGAAACATTGTCTGGAGGTACTGACTTGATATTGTTGGGAGGCAAGCAGGTAAACGCCAGAGCTTATGTGAGTAAGTTTAATTTCAATGGAGCAGATCAGGAAAAAAAAGTGGGACAGTTAAGTGGGGGAGAACGTAATAGAGTTCATTTGGCAATGATGCTTAAAGAAGGAGCTAATCTAATATTGTTGGATGAACCTACTAATGATTTGGATGTGAACACCTTGCGTGCATTGGAAGAGGCGCTGGAAAACTTTGGTGGTTGTGCGGTGGTCATTTCCCATGATCGGTGGTTTTTAGATAGAATTGCAACTCATATTTTAGCATTTGAGGGCGACTCTCAGGTGTATTGGTTTGAGGGCAACTTTAGCGAGTATGAGGAAAACAGGAAGAAAAGGCTAGGAGATGTCGGGCCCAAAAGAATCAAGTACAAAGCTTTAAGCTAATTTTTTTAATGTTGGGACTGTTCGATTTAATAGATTGTAAGCTAAGTTAACCTGAAGCTTTAGCTTCAGGTATTTGACAAAAGTGCCAAATGGCCTTGCAAACGTTTTGTCAATTGCAAAAGGTTTTAACCTTTTGCAAAAAAATAGAATAAATTTAGTTAACTGCGTATTTAAATACTTTTTGAAATTTTGAATTGAATAGGAATGATGTTTAATATTTCAATTGATTATGCTTTTTTAATTTGATTTTAATACTTTTGTTAAACCTTTGTTAAAAGAGAAGGTACATAGTAGTTATTAATTGAATTGAAATTAAATTTGTTTGAAAATTGGTGTGAAACCCAACACATCTTTAAACTCTAAAAAAATCATGGTGGGTGATGAAAATATTATGAAAATGAAAAAACTATTTTTAATAATGACTTTTGTTTTTGTGTCTGGAAGTTTATTAAATGCCCAAACACCTATACCAGATGATATCAAAGCCCTTTTACAGAAGAATACCTGTTTGGCTTGCCATAAAGTGGATGGGAAATTAGTAGGGCCAGGTTATAAGGAAGTTATGAAAAAGAAAAAGTATAAGCCAGAGCAAATTGTAAAATTGATTTATACGCCAAAGCCATCAAACTGGCCTGGTTATATTCCAATGGCTGCTTTACCTTCAGTGCCTAAAGACGAAGCTTTGAAAATCGCCACTTGGATTGCAAGCTTGAAATAAGGTAATTTTTTAAAATAATTGTAAAGGGTTGTTCAGGATTTATGTCTTGGGCAACCCTTTTTTATTGCCTTTGTTTATTAAATCCTCTCTCAAGAATCTTACACTCTATAGCTGCTTCAACAGTCTTGCAACCAACAAATGTGTGAAAGATATAAACCTTTACGAGAATTGTATAACACATTGACTTGTCGAAGCTACCAACTTTGTACTGTTGTAAAAATTCATTTACAAAAATAAAACACATGATATGAATACCGAAACAGTAAAAGGAGGATGGAATGAACAGAAAGGTATATTGAAACAGAAATTCGCACAACTTACTGAAAATGACTTGCTATTTACGGAAGGAAAAAAGGAAGAAATGATTGGAAAACTTCAGTTGAAGCTTGGGAAAACCAAGGAAGAAATCCAAAAAATAATTAACGAGATATAACTAAAATTTTACACAAATTAATTTAAATACAAAACAATTTTAAAATTACAAAAATGAAAAAATCAATTTTAACAACAGCAATTTTCACATTGCTTTCAACTGCGATACTTACGAGCTGTAATAGCCCCAAAGAAAAACTGGACGATGCAACTACTGAGGTAGTTGAAGCTGGCGATGATTTGATAAAAGCCAATGATGATTATTTGATGGAAGTGGAAAACTTTAAAGCTAGCGAGGCGGCAAAAATAGAGGCTAATGAGGCAACTTTGAAAGCATATAATGCCAAATTATTAAAAAAGAGCAACGCTTCTCTAAAAAAGAAAATAGCCGATTTGGATCAAAAAACGCAAGAATTGAAAAAGAAACTGGCTGATTTTAAAGCCGATGTTGAAAAAGAAAAATGGGCGGAATTTAAAGAAGAATTCAACCGAGATATGGAGGGCTTAGGCAAAGCTTTTAATGACTTGACAATTGATAATTCTAATTAGTATTAATACTTTCTTCTAAAGAAATTGAACACCTCAATAATACTGTAACCAGTATGCACCGACATTTTTGTAGCCTAAAAAACGAAAATGTTGGTGTTTTTTTTAAACCATAAATCCGCAAAAAATGAATATAAAACCTTTTGGAATCGCATTAATTGTGATAGGCATTTTAATGATTGCCTATACCAGTTTTAATTTTATCACTACTGAAAAAATTGTAGATCTCGGGCCAATTGAAATTACTAAACAAAATAACCATCCCATGCAATGGTCTCCTTTTATTGGTGTGGCTATATTAATTGGGGGCGTGGTAATGGTGCTATCCAGTAAAAATAAATCAGTATAGCAATGTAATGCCACTCAAACATCATTATCCAATATTTGACATGAATATTGACTCATTGCTATAGGTTCGGCTTAGTTATGTTTGTTTCAAGTTTTTTGAAAAAGTCATTTAAAATCCCCCCAAATGAATATAAAAGGATATTTGGTGGCTCATATAAACTTATCAAAACAATGAGCAGCCACCATCACTCAAACCGAGGGGTAATTTATATTGTAACTGGATTATTTTTTTTAACAGGCATTCGCCTAATTTGATCTACCTAAAATGAAGCCTGAATTGAATTGGAAAAGTATATTTGTTCCTTTTTATGTTAAAATTTCCTTAATTCTTATTGGTTTTTTAGCAATGATGACCATTCTATTTTTGGCTCAGCGAATTGTTGTGCCCATCATCTATTCTATCATTTTGGCCATAGTGCTGAGCCCAGTGGTAGATTTTTTTACCAGAAAAAAAATGAATAGGGTTGCTGCAATCTCACTCACCCTATTTCTATTTCTGATGATTGTATCATTAATTGTTTCATTTGTATGTGTACAAATGATTCAGTTTAGTGATACTTTCCCACAGTTGGTTCAAAAGTTTCATCTGTTTACCGAAAGTACAGTAGTATGGATTTCAGACAGTTTTGGACTTTCCAAATTAGAAATAAATTCGTGGATGGCTCTCAAAAATAAGGAAATATTAAGCGGTGGAACTTCCGCCATTACAAAGGCAGTAATTAGTACGGGTAATGGGTTGGTGGTTGTCATTATTATTTTAGTATATATTTTTATGATCCTATTCTACCAATCTCATCTGATAGAGTTTGTACATCGACTTTTCAATGCCAAAAAATTTGGTGAAGTGGACGTGGTACTCTCTACCACTAAAAAAATAATTCAAAGCTATTTGATTGGTTTAGTTTTCGAAGCATTAACGGTAGCCACCTTAAACGTTTGTGTGCTACTATTAATTGGTATCAAATACGCCGTATTATTAGGTGTAGTGGGTGCCATTATCAATGTAATCCCTATTGTAGGTGGTATTATTTCAATTTCGCTGCCGATGCTTATGGCGTTTGCCACGAAATCGCCCTCCCATGTTCTGCTCGTTTTTGTAGCCTATTTTTTAATACAATTTTTTGATAATCATTATTTTATACCAAAAGTGGTGGCTTCAAAAGTGAAAATAAATGCACTCATTTCGGTAGTGGTGGTGCTTTCAGGAGGAGCTTTGTGGGGCTTGCCTGGCATGTTTCTATCAATACCTCTCACCGCAATCATCAAAGTCATTTTTGACCATGTTGAACCCTTAAAGCCATGGGGCTTTTTGTTGGGCAACAGCCAAGATGCAGATTCTAATCTATTATTTGTAAAACAAAATACCTAAGCTCTAACAAAATAATGACACTAAAAATGAACTAAAAAGGGGAATATTATGCAATTACAAAAGTTAAAACAGCGAAACTTCGAACAAATACTGGGCGAAAATTATGAAGTAGAAATTAAATATCTTGAGGCTAATATTAACTATACTACCTTATATTTTGTGAGTGGCATCAAGAAAATTTCTTGTTATACCCTTTTGCGTTTTGAAGAGAGGTTAAGGGCCAATCAAGCCTATAAGCGAATAAACAAAACATTTATTGTGAATATGAATTTTGTCGAACAAATTGATTTGAACAATCAAAATCTAACCATCAATAATGGGCCAGTTTTACAAGTGAGCAGAAGAAAAATGAAAGAATTAGAGAGAGATTTTACTTCATTTAGAAAACCAGTATTCTCCAATAGATAATGCGATTCCAGGATGTTGAGGGCTTTTTAGGCCAATATTTGCTTTTTTATTCTAATAATTTAATGAAATACTAGAAAGCAGACAAGGCTTGAATTCTAAATGTGTGAAAATTGAAAGTTTTTCACCAAATTCTATAACACATTGAATGTAAGAGTTATTGACCTTTGTATTATAACAAATCAAACAATCTAAAAGCATACTGATTATGAAAAAAATATTTACTGCTTCATCAAATGGCGTTTTAGGTTGGAATGATTTAAATTATTTACTGATGCTAAAAGTTGAATCAAAAAAAAATTCAACTTTTATGACTGATAAAGACAAAAGCTCAGAATTTTTAAATGGTTTTTACAAAAAGATGAATGGGTCAATTGGAAACTATCGGACTTTCATTAAAGGTCTTTTCTTCCAATTTTAGTAGATTAATTTATCAAAAAAAATAGTTGAATTAGTAAACCAGTGGTTTCAGATATTTAACAAAGATATTATAGTGGTTTAGAGGTTGTCGAAAGCGTTCTTCATATTGAGGAACGCTTTTTAATTTTCGAATTATGTGATTGAACCAAACAGTTAAAAATAATAACCAATTGAAAATGTGTGAATTATATAACAAATTTAATATATTTTATAAGGAACTTACCTTAAAAACAGCCACCTTTATAGCTATACCTAAAATGCCACCCATAATCACTGCTAAGGAAAATTCATTAATAGTCAAATCTGATTCGTTAAAACGAGGTGTTAGTGCAATTTTATGAGATTAAAAATTTTAAAAAAGTTTTAGAGAATTAGATCAAAATATTAAAATAGATAGACCCTACAATATGAAATTATATATTAAATACATGGTAAGTGCTCGTTGCAAAATGATTGTAAAAGAAGAGCTCAAAAAGCTTGGATTGCATTTTATTGTGGTCGATTTGGGGGTTGTTGAAATCATGGAAGAGCTAAGTATTGACCAGCGAAGGCTGTTAAAAATTGCCCTGTTCAATGATGGTCTGGAGCTCATGGATGATAAAAAAGCCATGTTGATTGAAAAAATAAAAAATGTAATAATTGAAATGGTACACCATGCAGAGGAGATGCCCAAAATAAACTTTTCGCATTTTTTGGTTGAGAAATTAAATTACGACTATACCTACCTAGCTAATTTATTTTCTGAAGTACAAGGTACTACCATTGAGCAGTTTATCATCAGTCATAAAGTGGAGCGAATAAAGGAATTGATTATCTACGATGAATTGAACATTACTGAAATTGCTTTTAAAATGAACTATAGCAGTGTGGCACACCTTTCCAGCCAGTTCAAAAAAGTTACTGGCCTTACACCTTCTCATTTCAAAAGCTTAAAAGATAAGAGG